>NZ_MKSL01000008.1:176510-239559 GCF_001897265.1 Microbacterium sp. 71-23 | reverse complement strand
CGCCCGCCGCGGCTGCCGCGGCTGGACCGCAGGAGAACGCGCCGGAACAGGACCACACGTGACGAAGCGTCCTGTGCACGAGAGTTCGCCTGTTCTCACGGCGAGGGTCGCGCGCGCCGCGGCCAGGGTCGCGGGCGCGGCACAGGCCACGACCACGGATGCCCCGGGGGTGCCGTGAGCCGCGACATCCCCGATGCCCTCTTCACCGCGTTCGACCGGTACGAGCGGGCGATCCTCGACAACGATCTCGCCGTGCTCGACGAGCTGTTCGCCCCCGGACCCGGCACCCTCCGCGGCGACGCGGCGGGCCTGCTCGTCGGTCACGACGCGATCAGCGCGTTCCGCGGGGTGCGGGGCGGGGTGCCGCCGCGCGAGATCGAGCGCATCGAGTACCGAGAGCTGGCGCCGGATGTCGCGCTGCTCGTGTCGATCTCGCGCTACCGCGGCGGCGGCACCGGCCTGCAGACGCAGATCTGGGAGCGCCTCGACGGCCGCTGGATGATCACCGCGGCCCATGTCACCCCGCGCGCGCAGGCGCTCGACCGGTCGGTGTGGCGCTCGGTCGGCGACCCGCTGCTGCAGGGCGCATGGGAGGGGCCGCTCGACGGTCTCACCGTCGCCGTCAAGGACCTCTTCGCCATCAAGGGCTATCGCATCGGTGCCGGCAACCCGACCTTCCTCGAGACGGCCCGCCCCGAGACGGCGAACGCCGCCGCCGTGTCGGAGCTGCTGCGCGGCGGGGCGTCGCTGCGGGGAATCGCCCGCACCGACGAGTTCGCCTATTCGATCGCCGGCGACAACGCCCATTACGGCACCCCGCCCAACGGCGCCCTCGCTGGTGCCCTGCCCGGCGGGTCGTCGAGCGGCCCGGCGACGGCCGTCGCCACCGGGCAGGCGTCGGTGGGGCTCGCGACCGACACGGCCGGCTCCATCCGTGTTCCCGCCTCCTACCAGGGGCTCTGGGGACTGCGCACGACCCACGGTCTCGTGCCGCGCCAGGGGCTGCTGCCCCTCGCCCAGTCGTTCGACACGATCGGCTGGCTCACCCGCGACGGCGACACCCTGCAGCGGGTCGTCGACTGGTCGCTGAGCTACGACGGGTCGACCTCGACCGAGAGCGTCTTCGGCGAGTCGGGCGCCGATCTGCCCGCCCGCCTGCTCGTGCCCGACGAGATCGTCGAGGCCGCCGAGCCCGAGACCCGTGCGGCCTTCGAGGCGCTGCTCGCCCGCATCGCCGGCCTCGATGACGCGCCGAGCCTTCGCCGGGTCAGCGTCGGATCCCTCGACGACTACCTGGCCGCGTTCCGCACCGTGCAGGGCGCCGAGGCCTGGCGCAACAACGCCGAGTGGGTGCGCGCGCACCCGACCGCGCTGGGCGCCGCCGTCGCCGAACGGTTCCGCATCGCGGCATCCGTCACCCGCGACGACGAGACCGCGGCACGCGCCGCCCTCGAGCCGCTCCGCGACCACGTGCAGAGTCTGGTACGCGACGCCGTGCTGGTGCTGCCGACCGTGCCCGGCCCCGCGCCCATGCGCACCTCCGACGGCGACCGCGTCGACGCGGTGCGCCAGGCGACCCTGCGCATGACCGCCCCCGCCGCCGTCGGCGGCGCGCCCGCGATCTCGGTGCCGCTGCTCACCGTGCCCTCGCAGCTCGGACCCGCCCCCGTCGGCGTCTGCTTCGTCTCCCGGCCGGGCACGGATGTCGCGCTGGTGCGCTTCGCGCGTCGTCTCGCCGCCGGCCTCGCCCTCCGAAAGGACCTCCCGTGACACTCCCCGGCCCGATCGACCCGCCCGCGCGCCTGCTGATGGGGCCCGGCCCCATCTCGGCGTACCCGAGCGTGCTGCGGGCCATGTCGGCGCCGCTCGTCGGGCAGTACGACCCGTTCATGACGCAGGCGATGGCCGAGACCCAACAGCTCTACCGCGAGGTCTGGGCGACAGGCAACGAGGCGACCCTGCTCATAGACGGCACCTCGCGTGCCGGCATCGAGGCGGCGATCGTCTCGCTCGTGCGCCCGGGCGACCGGGTGCTCGTGCCCGTGTTCGGGCGGTTCGGGCACCTGCTCGCCGAGATCGCCGAGCGTGCGCTCGCGGAGGTGCACACGATCGAGACCGCCTGGGGCCAGGTGTTCACCCCGTCGGCCATCGAAGAGGCCATCGTGCGGGTCAAGCCCACCCTGCTCGCCCTCGTGCAGGGCGACACCTCGACCACCATGAACCAGCCGCTCGACGAGATCGGCGCGATCTGCGCCCGCCACGGCGTGCTGTTCTACTCCGACGCGACCGCGTCGCTCGGCGGCAACCCGTTCGAGGCCGATGCCTGGGGGCTGGATGCCGCCACCGCCGGCCTGCAGAAGTGCCTCGGCGGTCCGTCCGGGTCGGCGCCGATCACGCTGTCGCCCCGCGCGGTCGAGGTGGTCCGCTCGCGCAGCCGCGTGGAGGCCGGCATCCGCGAGGAGGGGGATGCCGCGGCATCCGATTTCGTGCGCTCGAACTACTTCGATCTCGGCATGATCCTCGACTACTGGGGTCCGCGCCGGCTCAACCACCACACCGAGGCGACGAGCATGCTCTACGCCGCCCGCGAGTGCGCGCGCGTGCTGCTGGGCGAGGGCCGCGACGCGGTCATCGCGCGCCACCGGCTCGCGGGTGACGCCATGCTCGCCGGCGTCGAGGCGCTGGGGCTGACGGTCTTCGGCGACGTCGCCCACAAGATGGCGAACGTGGTCGCGGTGGAGATCCCCGAGGGGGTTCCGGGAGACGTCGCCCGCGCCGCGCTGCTCGACGACTTCGGCATCGAGATCGGCACGTCGTTCGGTCCGCTGCACGGTCGCGTGTGGCGCATCGGCACGATGGGCTACAACGCCCGCAAGGACGCCGTGCTCACCACCCTCGCGGCGCTCGAGAGCGTGCTGCGGCGCTTCGGCGCGGCCGTGCCCGTGGGCGGCGGTGTCGAGGCGGCGCGCGACGTGTTCGCGGGGGCGCCCGCGTGACGCTGCCGTCCCTCGGCTCGCCCGACCGCATCGCGGCCGCGGCGAGGCGCGTCATGAACCGCTGCGACGAGCTCGCCCGGGTCAGCGCCGCCGACCAGGGCATCGAGCGCGTCTACCTGTCGGCGGAGCACGCCCGAGTGAACCGTCTCGCCGCGGAGTGGATGCGCGAGCTCGGCATGCGCACCCGACAGGATGCCGCGGGCAACCAGCTCGGCCGCCTGGATGTGCTCGATCCGTCGGGCGCGGTGATCTCCGACGCTCCCGCGCTCCTCATCGGCTCGCATCTCGACACCGTGCCCGACGCGGGGCGCTACGACGGCATCGTGGGCGTGCTCATGGGCCTCGAGATCGTGCGTCTGCTGCGCGTGCCCGCGGGCGACAGCGACAGTGCATGGCGCTCGCCGTTCCCGTTCGCGATCGAGGTCGTCGCCTTCAGCGACGAGGAGGGCACCCGCTTCGGCAAGGCGCTCCTCGGGTCGTCGGCGGTCGCGGGACTGTGGAACGACGACTGGTGGGCGCTGACGGATGCCGCGGGCACCACTCTGCGCCAGGCCTTCCTCGAGTTCGGACTCGACCCCGGACGCATCGGTGAGGCCGCGCGACGCCCCGACAGCCTCGTGGGCTACCTCGAGGCGCACATCGAGCAAGGCCCGGAACTCGACCGGCGGGGGGAGGCCCTCGCCGTGGTGTCGTCGATCGCGTCGGCTCGCCGCTTCCAGCTCGTCGTCGAGGGCGAGGCCCGGCACGCGGGCGGAACTCCCTATGACATGCGCCGTGACGCCCTGCTCGGTGCGAGCGAGGCGGCGCTCGCTATCGAGCGCATCTGCCGCACCGAGCATCACATCATCGGCACGGTCGGCCAGTTCGAGGCCTTCCCCGGGGCGGTCAACATCGTCCCCGGCGAGACCCACTTCTCCCTTGACCTGCGCGGCGAGTTCGACGGCGAACGCGACCGCGTGTTCGACGAGATCTCCCGCGAGCTCGACGGCATCATGGGTCGCCGCGGCCTGCGATGGCGCTCACGCGAGGTGCACAACGCCGCCGCGGTCATGTGCGCGCCGCTGCTGCAGGACGTCGTGCGCGAGGGCATCGGCGCGACCGGCGCCCCCGGGGCATCCGATCCGGCGACGATCTTCTCGCGGGCAGGTCACGATGCGATGACGATCGGGGCGATCACCGACGTCGGAATGCTGTTCCTCCGCAACCCCGACGGCATCAGCCACCATCCCGATGAGGCGGTCAGCGCCGCCGACGTCGCCGCGGGCATCCGGGCGCTGGCAGAATCAGTGGTGCTCCTCGGCCACGAGCGCCACTGATCACCGACTCCGGTTCGAAGCGACGCGTAACGCCGCGGAAACATTCGAGCGGATGTTGATGAAATCTCCATCGCCTAGCGTCGAGTGAGTCGCCCCTTGCGCCGCTGCCTCGTCGTTCCCAGAGCACC
Organism: Microbacterium sp. 71-23; assembly: GCF_001897265.1. Classification (NCBI taxonomy): domain Bacteria; kingdom Bacillati; phylum Actinomycetota; class Actinomycetes; order Micrococcales; family Microbacteriaceae; genus Microbacterium; species Microbacterium sp. 71-23. The sequence goes on along the minus strand of NZ_MKSL01000008.1, from coordinate 235,119 downwards.
CGGCGGGTACGTGAGAGACGAGTCCCGACCCGACGCACTCAGCATCTGGAGACACAGCATATGAACATCCGCACCTCGAAGCGCGCGCTGCGCGCGGCGGTCGCCCTTGCGGCGGTCGCCGTGTCGGCCGTCGCCCTGTCCGCCTGCTCGTCGAGCTCGTCGAGCACGACGGCCCCCACGTCGACCGGCGCCGCCTCGGTCGCCCCCGGCACCTACGGCGAGCTGAACCTGCAGCTGTCGTGGATCAAGAACGAGGAGTTCTCGGGCGAGTTCCTCGCCGACGCGAACGGCTACTTCACCGCCGCCGGCTTCTCGAAGGTCAACATGACCCCCGGCCCCTCGACCGGTGCGAGCGAGCTGCTCTCGGGCAAGGCCGATGTGGCCCTCTCCGACGCCGTCTCGATCGGTTCGGTCGTCGCCTCGGAGGGCGCGCCGCTGAAGATCATCGGCACGACCTACCAGAAGAACCCGTTCACGGTGCTCTCGCTGGCCGACAAGGGCAACATCACCAAGCCCTCGGACCTCAAGGGCAAGAAGATCGGCGTGCAGGACTCGAACAAGGCACTGTTCGACGCGTTCCTCGCAGCCAACGGCATGAGCGAGAGCGACCTGACCGTCGTGCCCGTGCAGTACGACCCGGCGCCGCTGCTCTCCGGTGAGATCGACGGCTACATCGCCTACCTCACGAACGAGTCGATCACCGTGGCCGCCAAGGGCTACAGCGTCGCGAACCTCCCGTTCGCCGACAACGGCCTGCCGTTCGTCGCCGAGACCATCACGACGACCGACGACCAGATCGCGAAGAACCGCGACAAGCTGAAGGCGTTCCTGAAGGCGGAGATCCAGGGCTGGTCCGACGCGGTCAACAACCCGCAGGCCGGCGCCGAGCTCGCCGTCAACACCTACGGCAAGGACCTCGGACTCGACCTGACCAACTCGATCGCCGGTGCGACCGAGCAGGCGCAGAAGCTCGTCGTCTCCGACGAGACCGCGCAGAACGGCCTGTTCACCATCTCGCAGACCCTGCAGGATGCAACCATCAAGTCGCTCTCGGGCGCCGGCATCACCCTGAAGGCCTCCGACCTGTTCGACATGTCGCTGCTCACCGAGGTCTACCAGGAGAACCCCGGCCTCGTGAAGTACGCCAAGTAATCAGCACCACCACACGGAGAAGAGCGTCGTGACGCAGCCCGCTGTCGTGACCGGTGCCCAGGACAACCTGGGCACCGGCCTTCAGATCACCGCACTGAACAAGGTCTTCACGACCGGCCGCAAGAACGTGGTCGCGCTGCAGGACGCCAACCTCCACACCGCACAGGGCACGTTCCTGTCGCTGCTCGGCCCGTCAGGATGCGGCAAGTCGACGATCTTGCGCATCCTGGCGGGGCTCGAGCAGCCCACCAGCGGAACCACTCGCGTCGACGGCAAGAGCCCCAAGGAGCTCCGCCGCGACCACAAGCTCGGCATCGCCTTCCAGGACTCGGCCCTCATGCCGTGGCGCAGCGTGCTGTCGAACATCCGCCTTCCGTTCGAGATCGCGGGACAGAAGGTCGACAACGACTACGTCACCGAGATGATCGAGCTCGTCGGTCTCAAGGGCTTCGAGAAGGCCAAGCCCGCGCAGCTGTCGGGCGGCATGCGCCAGCGCGTCTCGATCGCCCGCTCCCTCATCCTCAAGCCGCAGGTGCTGCTGTTCGACGAGCCGTTCGGCGCGCTCGACGACATGACCCGGCAGCGCCTGAACCTCGAGCTGCTGCGCATCTGGACCGAGAAGCCCGCGACGACCCTGCTCGTGACGCACGGCATCTCCGAGGCGATCTTCCTCTCCGACCAGGTCGCGGTCATGAGCCCGCGGCCCGGACGCATCAAGGAGGTCATGACGATCGACCTCCCCCGCCCGCGCACCCCCGAGATGATGCGCACCCCGGAGTTCCACGCCTACGTCGATCACGCGTCCGATCTGCTGTTCGGCGCGGGAGGCGCAGCCACCGATGACCACTGACTCCCCGACGAAGGGCCGCGGCGTCACGTTCGAGGACGTCCGTCTCCCGCCGTGGATGACGGGGCTCATCGGGGGCGTCGCCCTCGTGATCGTGTGGTGGATCGTCGGGCTCGCCTGGGTCACCCCGACCGGCCTGCGGCCGATCCCGACGCCGCTCGAGGTCGTCGTCACTATCGCGCAGACCGGGTGGGACTTCTACGCGAAGAACTTCGCCGTGACCCTCGCGGAAGCGGGCATCGGATACCTCTGGGGCAACGTGCTCGCGCTGCTCCTCGCGGCCGTCGTGCTCGTCGTCCCGCGCCTCGAGTCGGTCGCGATGCAGCTGGCGATCCTCACCTACTGCGTTCCGATCGTCGCGCTCGGCCAGATCGCCGTGGTGCTCATCGGCGCCCCGCCGATCGGGCAGCCCTCGGGCACCGCGATCTTCCTCGCCGCCCTCTCGGTCTTCTTCACGACCGTCGTCGGAGCGCTGCTCGGCCTCAAGTCGGCCGACAAGTCGAGCCTCGACGTGGTCACGGTCTACGGTGGGTCGAAGTTCACGCAGCTGGTGAAGGTGCGTCTCATCGCCGCCCTTCCCGCAATCCTCAACGCCCTGCAGATCGCCGTTCCGGCCGCGTTCCTCGGCGCCGTGCTCGGTGAGTTCTTCGGCAAGGTCGAAGTGGGCGTCGGTGTGATCATGGTCATCGCGCAGCAGCAGCTCAATGCGCCCCAGGTGTGGGCGATCGCGCTGCTGAGCGGTCTCGTGGCGATGCTCGGCTACGTGCTCGTCGGGTTCATCTCGCGGGCGATCGCGCCCTGGTCGAAGGGGCGCTCATGACGACGGCCGTCGCGGCATCCGAGTCCGCCACCGACCTCACCCGTACCCTGCGCGCCCAGGCGCGGCGCAGCGTGCTGCGCGCGCTGCTGTGGAGCGTCGTGAACTTCGTCGGCACCATCGTCGCGGTCATCGTGCTGTGGGCCGGCGCCCTGTCGCTGCTGAACGTCTCCAAGTTCGTCGCGAAGGGCCCGCTCGACGTCTGGAACTACCTGTTCGTGGTTCCCGCCGCGGCGACCAACCGCGACAAGATCTTCGCGACCATCGGCGAGACCCTCGCCCACTCGGTCGTCGGCTTCATCGCGGGCCTCCTCGTCGCCCTCGTCGGTGCCATGATCTTCCAGCTGAGCAAGGGCGCCGAGCACGCGCTCATGCCGATCGCCATGCTGCTGAGGTCGGTGCCGCTGGTCGCCATGGCACCCGTGATCATCCTCATCTTCGGTCGCGAGGTCTGGTCGATCGCGGTGATCGGCGGCATCGTGGTGCTCTTCCCGGCGCTCGTGAACATCTCGTTCGGCCTGAAATCCGCCGCACCGCAGATGAACGACCTCGTCACCGTCTACGGCGGCGGCTCGTTCGCGCGCCTCATGAAGGTCGCGATGCCCTCGTCGCTCCCGGCGTTCTTCGCGGCCGTGCGCATCTCCGTGCCCGGCGCCATCACGGGCGCACTGCTCGCCGAATGGCTGGCGGTCGGCGGCGGTGTCGGCGGCAGCATCGGCGGCTACCTGTCGCAGGCGCAGTACAACGCCGTCTGGGCGTCGATCGCCGGGGTCACCGCCGTCGCGCTCGTGCTCTACAACGTCATCCAGATCATCGAGAACGTGGTGCTGGCCAGGATGGGCATGCAGGGCCAGCGGGGCGTGTAGCGCGTGAGCGCCGAACCCGCGATCGTCGGGGGTGCCGCGGCATCCGATCTGCTTGCGGCGGGACTGCTCGGCGCGCACGTGCGCGGACTGCGCAAGGCCCGCGGGCTCACCCTCGTGCAGCTCGCGACCGCGACCGAGCTGTCGCATCCGTTCCTCAGCCAGCTGGAGCGCGGACTCGCCCAACCGAGCCTCGGATCACTGCGCCGCATCGCGGTGGCGCTCGGCACGAGCCCGCTCGAGCTGATCGCCGCGGCCGAGGCGCCGACTGCCGACGTGCCGGCGACCGAGGTGCACCGCGGCGCCGGCGGAGACCTCGAAGCCGACTTCGCCGTCGGGTCGGGGAGGCTGCTGGCCCACCCGGTGCGCCCGTTCCATCCGATGGTCTACGCGGCCGACAACACCGCTCCCGGCGACTACTTCGCCCACGCGGAGGACGAGTTCTCCTACGTGCTCGACGGACGTGTGTGCCTCGACCTCGACGGCGAGGTGACCGAGCTCGGCGTGGGCGACTCGTCGTACTACGCCGGCGGCGTCGCCCACCGCACGTGGTCGGCTGACGGCGCACCGTTCCGGCTGCTGATCGTCAAGCAGCGGCCGCCGCACTCCGCCGCGACCGACTGAGCGTCACCGGCTGCCCGCGTCACCGGCCTGCAGGGCCCGCCACACGCGGTCGCGCGAGAACGGCTGCTCGAACACGCGCACCCCGATCGCGCGGCTGATCGCGTTGCCGATCGCCGCCGACACGGGGTTGTAGGGCGACTCGCTCATCGACTTGGCGCCGAAGGGGCCGAGGTCGTCGTTCGTCGACGCGAACAGCACCTCGGTGTCGGGCACGTCGGCGGACTGCGGCACGCGGTAGGTGCGGAAGACCGGGTTGATCACCCGGCCGTCGTCGCCGATCATGACCTCCTCGTAGAGCGCGCTGCCGACCCCCTGGGCGACGCCGCCCTCGATCTGGCCGCGGCACTGCGCCGGGTTCATGACGAAGCCGGCGTCGGCCGACTGGATGTTCTGCAGGATGCGCACGGTGCCGGTCTCGGGGTCGACGGCCACCCGGGTCGCGTGCACGTTGAAGGCGAGCGAGCGCAGGTCGCCGTACTCGGCACCGTCGCCGACGAGCCCCTCCTCGGTGCGCTCCGCAGCGGGCGCCGCGGCCACGAGCTCGCCGAAGCCGACGATCCGCGCAGGGGTGCGCACCCCGTCGCCGGTCACCACGGCCGCCGACTCGTCGGTGCCTGTGAGCGCGGCGGCAGTGAGCCGCATTCGATCACGCAGCGTCAGGCATGCGGCATGCAGCGCCTTGCCGGTCACGGTGATGCCCGCCGACGCGAACGCGCCGGTGTCGTGCCGCACCTCGTCGGTGTCGGCGAAGCGGGCCTCGAGGCGGTCGAAGCCGACATCGAAGACGGATGCCGCGATCTGCCGCAGCACCGTGTGGGTGCCGTTGCCGAACTCCACCGTGCCGGCGCGCAGCACGTAGGTGCCGTCGGGCCGGAGCGTCGCCGTGGTGTGGGCGATGTGTCCGCGCGGGGCCATCGTGGCGATCATCGCCGCGGCCATCCCCTCGCCGACGAGCCAGCCGTCGGGAGCGTCGACGCCGTTGCCGCGCTCGAGGGCGCCCTGGGCGAGGTCGAGGCACTGGTCGAGGCCGTAGCTGCCCCAGACGAGGTCGGATTCGTACTCGTCCTGGTCGGGGTGCAGGTTGTCGCCCTCGACGACGGCGTTGCGGCGCCGCAGGTCGAACGGGTCGATGTCGAGACGTTCGGCGAGCATGTCCATCGCGGACTCCACCGCGAGCACGACCTGCCCGAGGCCGTAGCCGCGGAACGCCCCCGAGGGCACGTTGTTCGTGTAGACGACCTCGGCGTCGAGGCGACGCACCGGGGCGCGGTAGATCGTGGTCGACTCGGCGAGCGAGTGGAACATCACCCCGATGGCGTGGTTGCCGTAGGCGCCGGTGTCGCTCAGCAGGTCGATCTTCATCGCGGTGAGGGTGCCTGCGGCATCCGCCCCGAGGGTCACCGCCACCCGCATCGGATGCCGCACCGACGTGCGCTGGAACTCCTCGGCGCGGCTGAACTCGTAGGCGACCGGGCGGCCGGTGCGCAGCACGGCGAGCGCGACGAGGTCCTCGGCGAAGATCTCCTGCTTGCCGCCGAAGCCGCCGCCCACACGCGCCGTGTGCACGCGCACCCGGTCGGGGTCGAGGTCGAAGATGTGCGCGATCTCGTCGCGCGTGAGGAACGGCACCTGTGTGGACGAGCGGATGACGAGGCGGCCGTCGTCGTCGAGCCAGCCGACGCAGCCGTGGGTCTCGAGCTGCGCGTGCGAGACGCGCTGCGTGCGCCACGTGCCCGACACGGTGACGGCGCTCTCTGCGAGGGCCGCGTCGATGTCGCCGCCGTGCCCCTCGTGCAGCGACGCGATGACGTTGCGGTGGGGTTCGGCGACCCGGTCGGCGGGGGTGCGGTCGGCGTGCAGCAGCGGGGCGCCGGGTGCGCGGGCCGCCTCCGGGTCGAGCACCGCGGGGAGCACCTCGTAGTCGACCTCGATGAGACGGCAGGCCGCCTCGGCGGCGCCGGCGGTCTCGGCGACGACCGCCGCGACCCGCTGCCCGACGTGCCGCACGACGGTGTCGAGCAGCAGCGTGTCGTCGGGGTCGTCGGTGCGGTGCTCGTGACGGCCCGTCGAGTAGTGCACGGCGGGCGCGTCCTCGTGCGTGAAGACGGCCACGACCCCGGGCACCGCGCGGGCGGCGGCGGTGTCGATCGAGCGGATGCGCGCGTGCGCGTGCGGCGAGCCGATCACGCGCAGCACGAGCGATCCGGGCACAGGCTCGTCGAACGTGTACGGTTCGAGACCCTGCACCACGCGCCGGGCGGGCGCGGGGCGCACCGAGCGGCCGACGCCGTCCGCCCCCGCTGTCGGGGCGGGGGACGTGTCGGCGCCCGGGGCCGCACCGCCGCCCGCGTAGCCGGCCCCGGTCTCCCGCACCGGGCCGAGCACCGCCTCGTGGACGGCCTCGCGGATCGGCCGGTACCCGGTGCAGCGGCACAGGTTGCCCTTGAGGCGCCGGTCGAGGTCGTCGACGTCGTCGGCGTCGAAGGTCGACGCGGTCACGCTCATGCCGGGCGTGCAGAACCCGCACTGGAATCCGAAGTGCTCGACGAGCGCCTCCTGCACCGGATGCAGCTCGTCGCCGGGCGCGAGCCCCGCCGCCGTCGTGACCTCCCGCCCCTGGGCGCGGTGCGCCGGGGTGATGCACGAGTGCACAGGCGTGCCGTCGACGAGCACGGAGCAGGCGCCGCAGTCGCCGGCGTCGCATCCCTTCTTTACGCTCGTCGCGCCGGTCTCCCGCAGCAGCGTGCGCAGGCACTGTCCCGCCCGCGGCTCGGCGTCGCGCGGGGTGCCGTCGACGGTGAACCTCATGCGCCCGCCTCCAGCTCGATGCGGATGCGCTCCGCGAGCGCACGGCTCACGCCGCGGCGCCAGTCGGCCGGCCCGAGCGGGTCGGTGTAGTACGACGGCGCCGATTCGACCGCGGCGGCGAGGGCCGCGGCATCCGGCAGTGACGGGAACCGTCGCACGACCGGATGCAGCGTCGCCGCCGTGATCGCGAAGACGCTCGCGCCGTCGGGGTCGACGCGGCCGGTCACGACGGCACCCGAGCGCCCGAGCTCGGCGAGCGCGATCTTCTGCAGGCGCGCCCGGGAGCGCAGGGCGTACGCGGGGATCTCGATCGCCCGCAGCACCTCGCCGGCCGCGAGGGTGTTCTCGCCGTTGCCCGTGACGAGCTCGCTCACGGGCAGTCGCAGGTCGGTGCCGTCGGGGCGCCACACCCACGCGACGGCGTCGAGGGCGACAGCGAACGACACCATGCCGGCCGCGGCGAACGAGCGGCAGACGTTGCCGCCGACGGTCGCGGAGTTCCAGATCTTGAACGACGCGAGCAGCGCGTGTGCGCCGTCGGCGGCGAGGTGCGCGGCCGTCCAGTCGGCGGGCACGGGCTCGCTGCCCCGTCCCTCGGCCCACGCGACGAGGTGGGCGATCGGGCAGGTCGCGCCGATGCGCAGGCCGTCGGCGGAGATCTCGAGGAAGGGCCAGTCCATCGCGGTGATATCGACGAACCCGGATGTCTCGGGCTGCGGTTCGCTCATCAGCCACGTGCCGCCCGCGAAGATCACCTCGCCCGGCGCGAGGGCGAGGTCGCCGCGGGTGCGCGCGAGCCGATAGCTCTCGACCGTGTTGATGTCCACAACATTCCTCCGTGACCCAGCAAACCAAACCGCGGTTTCGCGGGTGTTTCGCGGGCCCGGGCGGTGCGCCCCAGCGCGCCCTACGCCCGGGCGGCGAGGTCCGCCGAGGCGCGGGCGACGGCCTCGGCGAGCACGGGCTCCTCGGCGGTCGCCAGGGCGCCGTCGACGACGACGTCGCGTCCGCCGACCCACAGGCGGGCGAGGGGCGGGAGCGCGCCGAGCCCGAGGGCGGCCACCGGGTCGAGGATGCCCGCGTGCTCCACCCCGTCGATGCGCCACACCGCGATGTCGGCGAGCTTGCCGGGCTCGAGCGAGCCCAGCTCGGCGTCGCGTCCGAGCACGCGGGCGCCGCCGATGGTCGCGATGCGCAGGCCGTCGCGCACCGAGAACGAGTCGGAGCCGGTACGCAGCCGGTTCATGAGCACGGCCTCGCGGATCTCGATGCCGAGCTGGCCCGATTCGTTCGACGCCGAGCCGTCGACGCCGAGCCCGACCGGAACCCCGGCGTGCAGCATGTCGTGCACGGGCGCGATGCCGGCGGCGAGCCGCGCGTTCGACGACGGGCAGTGCGCGACGCCGGTGCCGGTGGCCGCGTACCGTGCGATCGAGGGGGCGTCGAGGTGCACGGCGTGCGCCATCCACACGTCGTCGCCGAGCCAGCCGAGGCTGTCGAGGTAGTCGGTCGGGCTCATGCCGAACCGCTCCTGGCAGAAGGCGTCCTCCTCGACCGTCTCCGACGCGTGCGTGTGCAGCCGTACGTCGAGCGCGCGCGCGAGCACGGCGGCCTCGCGCAGCAGATCGGCGGTCACCGAGAACGGCGAGCAGGGCGCGATCGCGATGCGCACCGTCGACGAGAAGGACGCGTCGTGCCACCGCTCGACCGCCTGCTGCGACGCCGCGAGCGCGGCATCCGTCGTCTCGACCGCGAAGTCGGGCGGCAGTCCTCCCTGCGAGGCGCCGAGGTCCATCGACCCCCGCGTCGCGTGCAGACGCACGCCGATGCGGGATGCCGCGGCCACGAGCCCGCCCACGATGTCGCCGGATCCCTGCGGGAACACGTAGTGGTGATCGCCGACCGTGGTGCAGCCGGAGCGGGCGAGCACCGCCATGGCGCCGGCGGCGCCCGCCTCGACGAGGTCGGCGTCGATGCGCGCCCACAGCGGGTAGAGCGCCGTCAGCCAGTCGAACAGGATCGCATCCTGCGCGTAGCCGCGCGTGAGCCACTGGTAGAGGTGGTGGTGGGTGTTGACGAGTCCCGGGGTGACGAGGGTGCCGCGCGCGTCGATGATCTCGGCGCCGTCCCGCAGCTCGGCGGGGGCGGGGCCGTCGCCCACCGCGACGATCAGGTCGCCGTCGACGACCACGTGCCCGGCGCGGTGCTCGGTGCCCGCGGCATCCACCGTGGCGACGTAGGCGCCCTCGAGCACGCGACGCGCGGTCACAGCTGAAGCTCCACCGCGGTGTCGAGGGCGGCTTCGATCGAACGCATCCAGCCGTCCTTGAGGGCCGCGTTCGACTCGTCGTACAGCGACGCGCCCTCGACGAGGTTGCTCGAGCACGCGCACACCATGCCGGCGCGCAGCCCCCGCAGACGCGCGACGACGTAGAGAGCGGATGCCTCCATCTCGACGTTCAGGATGCCCATGCGGTTCAGCTCGCCGATCCATTCGGGCGTCTCGGCGTAGAACGCGTCGTCGCTCACGCTGATGCCGGTGTGCGAGCGCGTTCCGGCGGCTTCCGCGATGCGGCTGGCGTGGCGCGCCAGGGTCGTCGTGAGCTCGAGATCGGGCACCGCCGGGAAACCCTTCGGGAGGTAGGCGTCGGTGGTGCCGTCGTTGCGGAAGCTGCCTTCGCTCACGAGCAGGTCACCGGGGGCGATGCCGGGCTGCAGGCCCGCCGAGCTGCCCACACGGATGAACGAGCGCACCCCGACGCGCGCGAGCTCCTCGACGGCGATCGCGGTCGACGGGCAGCCCATGCCGGTGGAGGTCGCGGTGATGAGGCGCTCCTTGTACCAGCCGGTCATCGTGCGGTGCTCGCGGCGCCACGCGACCTCGCGCACGTCGGTGAGGAACTCCGCCACGAGGGGGACGCGGAACGGGTCACCGGGCAGCAGCGCGACCGAGGAGACCTCGCCCGGCTCGAGTCCGACGTGGTACTGGCGGGCGGTGAGCCCTGCCTGGGATTTGTCGACGACGGTGGACATGGGGGCGGCTCCTGGGGTGGATGGACGAACGGAATCGTCGCCGTCCCCGCCCTGAGCCGACGGATCCGCCCCCAGATCCGGGCGGTCATGGTAGATAGGACACGCGTTGTCGGTGACGCTAACACTCGCGTGTTTCGCGGTCGTGTCGGAGGCCGCGGCATCCGCTCAGCCGGGAGGCGGGCACCCCTCGGCGATGATGTCGAGGGCGCGGGTGACCACCGAGACGATGTCGGGGTCGACGGTGAACTGCCCCGTCGGGGTCATGCGGGTGTAGAGCGCCGCGCACCGCAGGGCCGAGGTCGCTGCGCACGCGGTGACGGTGGCGCGAAGGCGCAGCTCCTCGGATGCCGCAGCCGGCGTCGCGCCCCACCGCACCAGGAGCGTCGCGGCGATGCCCTGCTCCCACTGCATCAGCACGGGCAGCAGTCGGCGCCCGAACGGCAGCAGCTCGGCACGTCGGCCGATGCGGAAGACCAGGGCCGGCGGCCCCTTCTCTGGGACGACCGACAGCACCGACGCGTGGATCGACGCGAGCGGATGCTCGTCACGCGGACGGCTCTCGAGCTCTCGCAGCACGCGGGGGAGGAGGTCGCGAAGATCGTTGCCGATGACGTCCTCCTTGCTCTCGAAGTAGCGGAAGAACGTGCGGCGCGACACGTCGGCGCGCTCGGTGATGTCGGTGACGGTCGTCTCCGCGAAGCCCTTCTCGCTGAAGAGCTCGAGCGCGGCTGTGCGCAGGGCCTCCCTGACCCGGCGGCGGTTGCGCTCGCGGCGGTCGGGCGGGGCATCCGTGGGCGTCATGGGGCCTCCTGTGCAGACATCCTTCACCCGCGGGCGGGCCGGCGTGAAATGGCACTCGAGTGCCACGTGGCACGGTTGCGGGGGCCGAGACGCGTGCATACGGTGAGCGCACCCGTCACCCGCTCGAAGGGACCGCCATGAGACGATCCGCCCCCCTCGCCGTCGTCGCGCTCGCCGCCGTGCTCGCGCTCGCCGGCTGCGGCCAGGTGTCGCGCAGCGACCTGAGTGCCGCTGTGTCGCCGGCGCCCACCGGTACGCCGTCGTCCTCGCTCCCGTCGGCCGCGCCGATCCCCTCGCCGACCGCCGTCGGCACCGGGTCGGGTGGCGCGGGGTCGCTCACCCTCGCGATCACATCGCCGCTCGCGGTGGCGGGGCACGTGAACACCGATGTCGCGTGCGCGGTGTCGGCGCGCACGTATCACGCGAGCGTCGCGTCCGCCGAGATTCAGGGGTACTCGGTGACGATGAGCGTGCGCATCGTCGGGTACACCGGGCCCGGGTCGTGGTCGGGCACGCTCTCCGGCACGATCACCGAGGGTGGTGTCACCTACCCGCTCGCCCTCCCGGCGGTGCCGGTCACCACGACCGCCTCGGGCGGGTCGCTGCACCTCTCGGTGACCGAGAGCGGGCACACGCTCAGCGGCGAGGTCGACTGGGCGTGCGGCGCATGAGCGCGCCCGCCGTGCTCGGAGCGCGCCCGCGGTCGATCCTCGAGGTGGCCGCGCAGAGCGCCCTGGCGCTTCCCACCCGCAACCCGGGCGCGATGCTGCGCCGGCTCACCCGTGACGGGCGCGAGACCATCCGCATGGGGCGCGGTCGGCGGCGGGTCTTCCTGCTGACCGAGCCCGACGATGTGCGCACCCTCCTGGTCACCCACGCGGGCGACGTGCACAAGGGGCCGGGCGTGCAGGCCACGAGCGCGCTGCTCGGGCAGGGTCTGCTGACGTCGGAGGGGGCGGCTCATGCGCGGGCGCGCCGGCTCGTCGGGGCGGCGTTCTCACCCACGCAGCTCGACGCGTACACCGCGGTGATGGTCGAGGAGGTGCAGGCGAGCATCGAGCGGCTGGCCGCGGCATCCGTCGATCTGCACGCCGAGATGACTCGACTCACCCTGCTCATCGTGGGGCGCACGATCCTCGGCGCGCGACTCGACGACCACGCCGACGAGGTGCGCACGGCGCTGCAGACAGCGCTGACCGAGTTCGTGCGCCTGCGGCCCGGAGCGCGCGCGGGCGCCGAGGTCGTGACGTCGGGTCGCATCGTCGAGGCCCGTGAGCGACTGCTCGCCCTCGTGACCCGGTTGGTCGCCGAACGGCGGGCGTCCGGCGCCGACGGGCGCGACGCGCTGTCGACGCTCGTGGCGGCACGCGACCCCGAGAGCGGCGGGGCCGACCGGCTCACCGATGCGGAGATCGCCGACGAGGTGATCACCCTCATGGTCGCCGGTCACGAGACGACCGCGAACGCCATCGCCTTCTGCCTCTGGCAGCTCGCGTCGCGCCCCGACCTGGCCGAACGCATCCGCGCCGAGGTCGATGAGGCGGGGGATGCCTCGTGGCTCGACCCGCGCGGCCGGCTGCCGTTCACGCGGCGGGTCGTGCAGGAGACGATCCGCCTGTTCCCGCCGGCCTGGGTGTTCGGGCGCTCGCTCGACGCGCCGATCGCGTTCGGGGGATTCGAGGCGTCGCCGGGCGACGTCGTCGGGGTGTCGCCCTGGGTCATCCACCGCAGCGCGCGGTGGTACGACGAGCCGACCGTGTTCGATCCCGATCGGTGGGAGCGCCGGCCCGGCGGGCTGCGCTATGACTTCGTGCCGTTCGGTGCGGGGCCGCGCGGGTGCATCGGCGAGCAGTTCGCGTGGATCGAGGCGACCCTCATCGTCGCCATGCTGACCCGCGCGCTCGACATCACGGTCACCCGTCCGGTGCGGCTGGAGTTCACGGTCACGCTGCGGCCGCGGCGGGGGATCGCGGCATCCGCTCGTCGCCGGTCGTGAACGGTGCTCTCGGCCCGGGTCAGATCCAGAAGCCGTCGTGCACGGCCGCCGCCTCGGGCAGCAGCACCGGTCCGATGACCTCGATCGGGCGCCCGCCGCGGGCGAACACCTCGCGGCAGGGGAGCGCGAGCGTCGGGATGCCCTCCTGCGCCTGCACGATGCGGATCAGCTCGTCCTCGCCGAGCGCATAGACGACGCGCGGGATCCCCGCCCAGTAGATCGCGCCGGTGCACATCGCGCACGGCTCGGTGCTCGTGTAGAGCGTGGCGCCCCGCAGCGCCTCGGTCGTGAGCCGCGCGGCGGCGGCGCGCACGAGGTTCGTCTCGGCGTGGCCGGTCGGGTCGTCCTGTGTGACGACCGAGTTCAGGCCCTCGACGACCGTGCCGTCGGGCGCGACCACGACGGCCCCGAACGGATGGTCGCCGCGGTCGCGGGCGGCGCGGGCGAGGGTGATCGCGTGCTCGAGATGGCCGAGGTCGACGGGAGCGAGCGCGTCGGCGGGCAGTGGCGGGGTGAGGCTCACCGGTGTGCCTCCAGGGTCGCGAGGGCGGGCAGGGCACAGGCGGATGCCGCGGCGTCCGCCTCGGTCGGAAGCATCGTGTCGGCGGCGGCGCGGGCGTGGATGGCGCCCCGGCGCTCTCGCAGCGGCACCGCGGATCCGCCGTGGCGTGCTGCGACGATCTCGGCGAGCACCGAGAGCGCGGTCTCCTCGGGGGTGCGTCCGCCGAGGTCGAGCCCGAGCGGCGAGTGCAGCCGGGCGAGGTCGTCGTCGCCGAGCCCCGCCTCGCGCAGCCGCGTGGCACGGTGCGCGACGGTCGAGCGGGCGCCCATCGCCCCGACGAAGCCGACCGGAAGCCGCAGCGCGACCTCGAGGGCGGGCACGTCGAGGCGCTCGTCGTGGGTGAGCACGCAGATCGCAGTGCGGTCGTCGAGGTCGACGGGGTCGAGCGTCGCGAGGAAGTCGTGCGGCAGGTCGACGACGATCCGGGTTGCCGCGGGGAACCTCTCGCGCGTCGCCAGCAGCTCCCACGCGTCGCACACGGTGACTGCGAAGCCGGCGGCGGCGGCCACCCGGCATAGCGCGGCGGCGTGCTCGCCGGCACCCAGCAGGTACAGCGCGGGCGGGGGCGTCTGCACGACGGCGAGCACGGGGCATCCGTCATGCTCGCCGAGGCGCGTCTCGCTGCCGCCGGCGTCGAGGGGGAGGATGCGGCCGGTGTCGGGCCCCGCGGCAACGATGCCGACCGCCGCGCGGCGACCCGCCGCGACGCGTTCGAGAGCGTCGCGCACGACCGTGTCGGCGGGATCGAGCACACTGACCACAGCCTCGATCGAGCCGCCGCAGGCGAGACCGGCGGCGTAGGCCTGCTCGTCGGTGAAGCCGAAGCGCGCGGTCTGACCCCGTCCGGTCGCCAGGCACGAGAGGGCGAGCGCGACCGCATCCGCCTCGACGCAGCCGCCGGAGATCGAGCCGATCGCCCGCGCGTCGGACGTGATCGCCATCGCCGCGCCGGCGCCGCGCGGCGCCGAACGCGCCACGTGCGCGACCGTCACGACCGCGACGCGCTCGCCCGCCGCGAGCAGCGGCAGCAGGTCGGTCGCAAGCTCGAGCATGCCGCCACGCTAGCCCTCGCGTGTTTCGGGCGGGCTACGCTGGCGCGGTGGACGTGACGCCGTTGCCGGTCGTGGGGGCACCCTGCGGGATCGTGCTCGCGGCGGGCGCGGGCACCCGCTACGGCGGGCCGAAGGCGCTCGCGGCCGATGCCGACGGCACGCCCTGGCTCGACCGGGCGGTGGCGCTTCTCGCCGCGTCCGGCTGCGACCCGGTGCTCGTGACGGTGGGCGCCGCCGCGGCGGAGGTCGCCCGGCGCATCCCCGCCCCCGGTCGTGCCGTGCTGGTGCCCGACTGGAACGACGGGCTGTCGGCGAGCGTGCGCTCGGCTCTGGACGCCGCGGCCGCGACCGGGGCGGAGCTCGCGGTGATCGTGCCCGTCGACACCCCGACGCTGCCGGCGGCCGCGGTCGCGCGCGTGCTCGGGGCCGCCGCGGAGGCCGCGGAATCCGCTCTCGTGCAGGCGACCGTCGCGGGCGCCCCGTCGCACCCGGTTCTGATCGGGCGCGACCACTGGGCCGCGGTGGCGGCCACCGTCGCGGGCGACCGGGGTGCCGGCCCCTATCTCGCCGCGCACGGGGCGACATTCGTCGCCTGCGACGATCTGTGGGATGGTCGCGACATCGACGAACGGCCCGCGCCGTGACCGGCGACGAACGCGCCGAGCTCGCCGCGCTGCGACTGCGCGCGTACGGACCCCACGCCGACATCGCGGGAGATCCCGTCGCGCTCGCGCGCCTCGACGTGCTCGAGGGCCGCAGGGCGACGGATGCCGCGGCCCCCGCGGCGACCGTCAGGACACGATCGGTCCTCGAGCCGCCCGTCGTCCGCCCCGCGGACGATCCGGCCACCGAGTCGGGCGCTGTGCCGGGGCCCGGTGCCGGAACGCGTGCGAGCGGTGGGGGTGAGCGCGACGCGGATGGGGCGGCATCCGATGTGTCGCTGTGGCGTCGCATGCGCCCGCGCGTCGATCGGGTCACCGCGATCTGGTGGATCGCGAGCCTCGTCGTCGTGGCCGGGCTGTCGACGGGTACGACGCTTCTCGTCACCCACGTCGTCACCTCGCAGCACGCCGCCGTGCTGCAGCGCATCCCCGGTGATGCGCCGTCGGCAGTCATGTTCACGGGCACGTCCACCTCGTCGCGGGCGTACGAGTCGTACCTCGGGATGTCCGTCTACACGGTGATTCCGCCCGCGGGAGACATGCGGTGCATCGCCGTGATCCCGCAGCCCGATGTCTATCCGGATGCCTCGCTCATCGGCTGCGCACTCGGCACCCTTCCGGTCGTGGTCGATGTGCGTATCGGCACGAGTGCGGACACGAACCCGCTCGCCTCGAACGGTCGTCCGGTCGTCTTCACGCCCGCCGTCGAGCAGGCGTTCCCCGACGGCGCCGATCTGCGGTTCACGGCGCGCGACGACACCGTGACGGTCGACGCCTACCCGGTCGCCCGCACCCCGGTCACGCCCAACTCGTAGCCGCGATCAGCCGGCGACGACGATGTTTATCGGTGCGGCGCCGCGTGCGGCGCGCGTGATCTGATCGCGCAGCACGCGCACCAGGCGGGGGCGCATCGCGCTCGACGCCCCGCCGACGTGAGGGGCGATGAGCACACCCGGCGACCGCCACAGCGGGTGGTCGGCGGGAAGCGGCTCGGGGTCGGTCACATCGAGCGCGGCGCGCAGGCGCCCGGACGCGGTCTCCGCGACGAGCGCGTCGGTGTCGATGAGCGGCCCGCGGCCGACGTTCACGACGAGCGCGCCATCGGGGAGCAGGGCGAGCGCGGCGGCGTCGATGATGTGGCGCGTGCTGTCGCCGCCCGGAAGAGCGAGGATGAGCACCTCGGTGCGCGGCAGCAGGTCGGCGAGCTCGGCGAAGCCGTGCACGGCGACGCCGTCCTCGTCGCGGGCTCGCGAGGCGACGGCGGTGAGGTCGACCTCGAACGGGATCAGTCGCGCGCCGATCGCCTTCCCGACGCCGCCCCAGCCGAGCACGAGCACACGGCGGTCGGCGAGGCTCGTGCCGAAGACCGGGTTCCAGGTGGCGGTCGCGGTGTCGCGGGCGAACTGGTCGAGGCGCCGCAGCGACGCGATCGCGAGACCCACGGCGAGCTCGGCGGTGGAGGTCTCGTGCACGCCCGCGGCGTTCGCGAGCGGAACGCCCGCGGGCAGCAGTGCGGCGATGCCCTCGTAGCCGATCGACTGGCTCTGCACGAGTCCGACCTCGACCCCGGCCAGCTGCCCGAGGGCGGCGTTGAGGTTCTGGTACGGCGGTACGACGATGTCGATGCGGTCGCAGGGGGCGGGGCCGGTCATCGGCCAGACCACCACCTCGACGTTCTCGGGAAGCGGCTGCAGATCACGGGCGAGGCCCTCGGTGGGAACCGAGACGACGAGAGGGGATGTCACACCTCGACGTTACCCCCGCGCCGACGGGCGCCAGGTCGCGGCGTGTGCGCGGTGCTGCACGCCCGGTCGGGTGGTGCGCCCGGCCGGGTCAGGCGGCGGCGCCGACGACGGCCGCGATCGCCGATGAGAAGAACGACAGACCGTCGACGCCCGAGCGCATCGCGGCCGCGGTCGAGGGACCGAAGCCGGGTTCGACGGCGTGCTCGGGGTGCGGCATGAGGCCCACGACGTTGCCCGCCGGGTTGGTGAGGCCGGCGATGTCGCGCAGCGACCCGTTCGGGTTCACGCAGGTGTAGCGGAACGCGACGAGCCCCTCGCCCTCGAGACGGTCGAGCTCGTCGTCGGAGGCGACGTAGCCGCCGTCCGCGTTCTTCAGGGGGATGACGATCTCCTGACCGTCGGCGAAGTCGCTCGTCCACGCGGTGGACGTGTTCTCGACGCGCAGGCGCTGGTCGCGGCGGATGAACTGCTGGTGCGCGTTGCGGATGAGTCCGCCCGGCAGCAGGTGCGCCTCGACGAGCATCTGGAAGCCGTTGCAGATGCCGAGTACGGGCATGCCCTTCGCCGCGGCATCCTTCACGTCCCGCATGATCGGCGCGAGGGCCGCGATGGCGCCGGCACGCAGGTAGTCGCCGTAGCTGAAGCCGCCGGGCAGGATCAGCGCGTCGACGCCGTCGAGATCGTGCGACGCGTGCCACAGGGCGACCGGCTCGGCACCGGCGATGCGCACCGCGCGGCGTGCGTCGACGTCGTCGAGCGAGCCGGGGAAGGTGACGACCCCGATGCGTACCGTCACTCGACGACCTCGATGCCGACGACGTCCTCGATGACGGAGTTCGACAGCACCTCGGCGGCGACACGGGATGCCTCGGCGAGCACCTCGTCGGACACCTCGCCCTCGACGGTCAGCTCGAAGCGCTTGCCGATGCGCACTCCGCTGAAGGCGTCGACGCCGAGTCGCGCGAACGCGCCGGTGACGGCCTTCCCCTGCGGGTCGAGCAGTTCGGCCTTGGGCATGACGTCGACGACGATGGTGGGCATTGCGAAGCTCCGGATGTCGCGGGCAGGGGTTCGCCCCCAGTCTAGGCGCGCGGGGCGCTCACTCGCAGGCGATCCCGTCGCCGTCGCGGTCGAGCTTCGCGGCGTACCCGGGCTGACCGCGGTACAGCGGCGCTTTGCCGGCCGCGCGCACCTCGGAGCAGTTCTTGTAGGCGACGTCCGGTTGCGCGGGTGCGGGTTGGGCGGGTGCGGGCTGCGCCGGCGCCGGGACCGGTTTCGCGGGTGCCGGGGCGGGTGCGGGTTGGGCGGGTGCGGGCTTGGCGGGGGCCGGAGCGGGAGCGGGTTGTGCCGGTGCCGGCTGCGCGACGACGGCCGCCGCCTGGAACGACGATGCCGGGGTCGGCTGCGCGGGGCACGAGGCGAGCACCGACGTCATCGCGGCCTTCTCCGCCGGCGTCACCCAGAGCCCGTAGGTGTTCTTGACGGCGATCTGCCGCGCGACGAACGTGCAGCGGTAGCCGGCGAGCGGCGGGAGCCAGCCCGCGGCATCCAGGTTGCTCTTCGCTTCGTTGAGAGCGCCCTCGACGGCCTGCAGGTTGAGAGGGTCGTTCGCGAGACTGCGACGCTGGTCGGCCGTGAGCGTCTGCGCGCCCGTGGTCCAGGCGTCGGCGAGCGACACCACGTGATCGATCTGCACGAGGGGCGATGTCTTCTCGCCGCGGGTGAACGTCACCACCGCACCGGAGTAGGCCGACGTGAGTGTTCCCGCGGTCACCGTGCAGGAGCCCGGTCGCGTGATGCCGGTCAGATCCCGCGCGAGGATGTCGTTGCGCGTGTCGCACCCGTTCTTGTCGACGTCGGCCCACGCCGGCCCGAAGGCGTCCCGGGAATAGCCGCTGAGCGAGGTCGCCGCCTGCACCGGCAGCGTGGCGAGCACGTCGAGCGCCGATCCCGACGACGCGGTCGAGACGACCACGCTGGCACCGCCGGCCGTGGCGAGGCCCGCCGCCTCGACCGCCTCGTCCGACAGTGAGGTCGGCGTCGGCGTCGGGGCAGCCGGTGTCTGTGAGGCAGTCGTTGCCGGAGCGGATGCTGCTGCCTGCTGCGTCGACGGCCTGTCGAGCCGGCTGCCGGCCGCTGCCGCGGCGCCGACGAAGAGCACCAATCCCATGCCGAATGCGAGGGCGGCCAGCCCCCGCGTCGAGAGACCGACGACCCTGATGCCGCCTCGCACGAAGGCGACGATCGCGACGACGATCGTCGCCGGCGCCACGATGAGCGCGATGATGATTCCGACCGCCGGCGGTGTGACGGCGGCGACAACGATGAGCGCGACCGTGGCTGCGAGCAGCACGATCCAGCGCTTCCTCCCCACGTTCCCCATGAGCGTCAGCATTTCTCAGTTACACAGCTCTGTCAAAGCTCACACATCGCCGACGCTCATACTTTGCGCCGGAGCATCCGAGGGTCGAACTCGACGAGCAGACCCGTATGCGGGATCCAGGTTCCACATGGGAGATTCCCGTCCCATCGTCGAATCGATTCGAGGAACGCTCGGACGTGCCCAATAATGGGGGCCATGAGCGTCTCCCCCCGCCGTTTCCCCGACGACTTCCTCTTCGGTGCCGCGACCGCCGCATTCCAGATCGAGGGAGCCGCGCACGTCGACGGGCGCCGCGACTCGATCTGGGACGCGTTCTGCCGCGTGCCCGGCGCGGTCATCGCGGGTGACGACGGCGAGACCGCCTGCGACCACTACCACCGCTACCCGCAGGACGTCGCGCTCATGAAGCGCCTGGGGCTGCAGACCTACCGGTTCTCGGTGTCGTGGTCACGGGTGCGACCCGACGGCGGCGCGCTCAACCCGGCGGGCATCGACTTCTACTCGCGGCTCGTCGACGAACTGCTCGGCGCCGACATCCTGCCGTGGCTCACGCTCTATCACTGGGATCTTCCGCAGGCGCTGCAGGAGCGAGGCGGTTGGACGGTGCGTGACACCGCCGAGCGCTTCACCGAGTACGCCCTCGACGTGCACGACGCCCTCGGCGACCGGGTGAACGTCTGGACGACGCTCAACGAGCCGTGGTGCTCGTCCTTCCTCAGCTACACCGCGGGCCTCCATGCTCCCGGCCACTATTCGCGACGCGAGGGGCTGCTCGCGGCCCATCACCTGCTGCTCGGCCACGGCCAGACGGTGATGCAGCTGCGCGCCCGCGACGCCGACCTGTCGCTCGGCATCACCCTCAACCTCACCGGCGCTCAGCCCGCCGATCCGTCCGACCCGCGCGACCTCGATGCCGCCCGCCGCATCGACGGCCAGTTCAACCGCTGGTTTCTCGACCCGGTGTTCCTCGGGGCGTACCCCGCGGACGTCGTCGACGACATCCGCGCCGTCGACCCCGAGGCGGTCGATGCGCTCGAGGCGGCCGTGCGGCCGGGCGACCTCGCCGTCATCTCGACGCCGATCGACGCACTCGGCGTGAACTACTACCACAACGAGTTCGTCGGTGGACGCGTGCCCGAGCAGGCGCCGCCCGCCGATCAGGCTCCCACCGAGCGTGAGGGCGCCTCGCCCTTCCCCGCCGCCGACGACGTGCACTGGTTCGAGCGGGGACTGCCGCGCACCGGCATGGGATGGGAGGTGCAGCCCGAGGGGCTCACCGACCTGCTCGTGCGGGTCGCGACCCAGTACGCGGATGCCGCGGGCACCCGCCTCTTCGTCACCGAGAACGGCGCCGCCTACGACGACGAGCTCGTCGTCGATGACGGTGAGCGCCGGGTGCACGACGTCGACCGGGTGGCGTTCCTGGAGGGGCATGTCGCCGCGATCCACGCCGCGATCGAGCGGGGTGTGGACGTCGGCGGCTACTTCTACTGGTCGCTGCTCGACAACTTCGAGTGGGCCTGGGGCTACGAGAAGCGCTTCGGCATCGTGCGGGTCGACTACGACACCCAGGAGCGCACGCCGAAGGACTCCGCGCTCGCGTACGCGCGCATCATCGCCGACCGGGCGGTGTGATCGCGCCTCCCTTACCCGCCCGCGCGCCTCAGGCGAGGTGCGCGACCAGTTCGTTGTTCCACGGGTCGGCGAACGTGACGGTGCGGCCGTCGTTCGCGGTGGCGATGCCGTGGTGCGAGAGGCGCTCGCCGAGCTCGCCGATCGCGTCGCCGTCGGGCAGCGCGAGCTCGACCCGGCCGAGGCCGAGGGCGGGCATACGGGGGCCGGCGCCGCGCGAGTTCCACACGTTCATCGCCATGTGGTGGTGGTAGCCGCCGGCCGACACGAACAGCGCCTGGTTGCCCATGCTCGCGGTGGCGTCGAAGCCCAGGGTGTCGACGTAGAACGCGCGGGCGGTCGCGACATCCCCGACCGACAGGTGCACGTGACCGACGGATGCCGCGTCCCCCGCCGTCGAACCCGCGGCGGCCTGCTCGGTGAGGTGTTCCGACAGGAACGCGTTCGGGTCGAGGTAGAGCGTCGCCATCTCGACCTGGCCGTGGGTCCACGACCAGGCGGTGCGCGCGCGGTCCCAGTAGAGCTCGATGCCGTTGCCCTCGGGGTCGGTGAAGTAGAACGCCTGGCTGACGACGTGGTCGGCGCTGCCGGTGAAGGTCTGCGGGGCGTGGCGGGCGACGCTGTAGAGCGCGGCGGCGAGGGCTGCGCGACTCTCGAACAGGATCGCGGTGTGGAACAGTCCCGCCGATCCGGCGGGGGCGTGCCGCAGGCTCGGGTCGTGACGCAGGATCACGATGGGCCGGCCGGCGCGTCCGAGGGTGACGGTGTCGCCCTCGGCGGTGAGCACCTCGAGGGTGACGACGTCCCGGTAGTAACGCGTCATCGCGTCGAGGTCGCCGACGAGCAGGGTCACGGCGCCCATCGCGGTGTCGGCGGCGAGTTTTTCATTCATACGAATACTTAACACCCACCGGGCCGCGTCATTCCCGCGGTCAAGCTCCGAGTTTGACCAGAAGCTCGCGGTAGCGTGCGGACGCCCGCTCGACCACCTCGCCGGGCAGCGTCGGCGGCTCACCGGCACCGTCCCAGTGCGCGCTCAGCCAGTCCCGCACGATCTGCTTGTCGAAGCTCGCCATGCGCTCGGCCGGGGTCTCGCCGGTGCGCCAGGCCGCGGCATCCCAATAGCGCGACGAATCGGGGGTCAGCACCTCGTCCGCGAGCGTCATCACGCCGTTCGCGTCGAGGCCGAACTCGAACTTCGTGTCCGCGAGGATCAGTCCGCGCTCCTCCGCCGCTGCGGCCGCGCGGCCGTAGACCTCGAGCGAGAGGGCGCGCAGCGTCTCGGCGTTCTCGACCCCGACGAGCTCGATGGTGCGCTCGAAGGTGATGTTCTCGTCGTGCTCGCCGAGCGGCGCCTTGTACGCGGGCGTGAAGATGGGCTCGGGCAGCCGGTCGCCGTTGGTCAGACCCGCCACGATCGGGATGCCGCACACCGTGCCCGACTGCCGGTACTCCGCCCAGCCCGACCCGGTGAGATAGCCGCGCACGACGCACTCGATCGGCTGCATGTCGAGGGCGGCGACCACCATCGCGCGGTCGGCGACCGCCGCCGGGGGCTCGTCTCCCGTGAGGTGATTCGGGATGCCGCGCCCCCCGTCGCCGCCCGCGAGGCGGTCGAACCACCACAGGCTCAGCTGCGTCAGCACGGCGCCCTTCCCGGGGATGCCCGGCTCGAGCACATGGTCGAAGGCGCTCACCCGATCGCTCGCCACGACGAGGAGGCGGGAGGCCGCGGCATCCGCTGCCGTGTCGTCGGGCACATACAGGTCGCGGACCTTGCCGGAGTACACGTGTCGCCAGCCGGGGAGTGCGGGGGTGCTCGTCACCCGCCCATTATCGCGGGCGCGCCCGTCACGCGTCGGCGATGAGGCGCTTGCCGGTCACCGTCACGTCGACGCGTTCGTATCCGAGCGCATCGTAGAAGCCCAGCACCTGCTCGTTGCCGGCGCGCACCATGAGCTGCACCTTCGGACAGCCGAGAGCGGTGAGACGGGACTCGGCCTCGGCGACCAGCGCGCGGCCGATGCCCTCGCCACGGTTCCGGGGGCTGGTCGCGAGGTACGACAGCCACCCACGGTGCCCGTCGTAGCCCGCCATCACCGTCCCGACGATCGCATCGTCGTCCGCGGCGACGAGCAGCAGGTCGGGCCACAGCGTGCGTGCACGTTCGATGTCGCGGCGCGGGTCGTTCCAGGGCCGCGTGAGCCCGCTCTCCTCCCACAGTGCGACGACGGCCTCGATGTCGGCGGGCCGCAGGGGTCGGATGTCGCGGGGCATGCCCCGAGGCTAGCGGGGGCTCACTCGGTGAGTTCGTCGACGAACGCGAAGGCTTCTCCGACCGCGGCGTCCCAATGCGCGAGTTCGGCGACATCGAGCACCGCCCACTCCCGCATCGGCCGCCCTCGCATCGCCATGCGTGTGCCCCAGCCCTCTGCGGAGATCTCGTCCACGCGGGCCTCGGGGAGTTTGAGGATGAGGCCGCCGTCGAACCCGACGAAGGCGAACACCTTGCCCCTCACGCGCAGACCCTCGGAGCCGAACATGCGCCCGATGTCGACCCCGTCGCGCGCGAGATAGCGCTGGGCGATGGGGTCGAATGCCTCGTGGGCGCGGTCGCGCGCGGCGTGATCGACCATGCGCACATCGTAGGGCGCGGATGTCGGTGCCCCCGAGCACGATCTTTCCGGAGCGGCTTCCGATGCCGCCGGCGGGGTATATAGTCCACATGGACTAATCAACTCGGAGTAATCATGTCGGACCACGTCGATCGCCTCAGCCCCATGGGGGTCATGGTGCTCGCTCTGTTGCGCGAAGGCCCGATGCATCCCTACGAGATGATGCGGCTGCTGCGCGAGCGACGCGAAGACCGCCTCCTCACACTCGCGAACGGCACGCTCTACCACGCGGTGGCCAAGCTCGCCGCCGCCGAGCTGATCGTCGAGACCGGTGTCGACCGCGACGGCAACCGCCCCGAGCGAACCACGTACGCCCTCACCCCCGAAGGGGACGAGACGGTCGCAGCCTGGGTGCGTCGCGAGCTTCCCCGCATCGACCGGCCCGCCTCGTTCCGCATCGCGCTCGCCGAGGCCCACAACCTCGACCGCACCGAGACCGTCGCGCTGCTGCGTGAGCGCCGCGCCGCGCTCGAGGCCGAGGCCGACGACATCGCCCGCATGCGCTGCGATGCCGACGCCCGCGGGTCCGAGCCCCAATACCTCGTCGAGATCGTGCGGCAGCAGGCGCTGCTCACCGCCGACCTCGCCTGGATCGACCGACTCCTCGACGACCTGGTCACCCAGGCCTACCCGTGGGGCGTGCACGCGTCCGCGTGAGCCCCGACCCCCCGCATCCTCTTCGCCAGAAAGGCACCCCGTGAGCCAGACCTCCACCGGAGCGACCCGCACCCCCGCGGCCGCCCACCCGCGCAGCCCGTGGCCCGCGCTGTGGGCCCTCATCATCGGCTTCTTCATGATCCTGGTCGACACCACGATCGTCTCCGTCGCCAACCCCGCCATCAAGGCGGCGCTCGATCCCGCGACCTCCAACCTCGACAACGTCGTGTGGGTCACGAGCGCCTACCTGCTCACCTACGCCGTGCCGCTGCTGATCACCGGACGTCTCGGCGACCGATTCGGCCCGAAGAACATCTACCTCATCGGTCTCGCCGTCTTCACGCTCGCCTCGGTCGGCTGCGGACTGTCCACGACCCTTCCGATGCTCATCGCGATGCGCGCCGTGCAGGGCCTCGGCGCGGCCCTGGTCACGCCGCAGACCATGGCCGTCATCACGCGCACCTTCCCGCCGAACCAGCGCGGTGCCGCCATGGGCCTGTGGGGCGCGACGGCCGGTGTGGCCATGCTCGTCGGCCCGCTCGCCGGCGGCCTGCTCGTCGACGGCCTCGGCTGGGAGTGGATCTTCTTCGTCAACCTGCCGGTCGGCATCATCGGCTTCGTCATGGCCGTCATCCTCGTGCCGAAGCTGCCCACCCACCCCCACAAGTTCGACCTCGTCGGGGTCGTGCTGAGCGCCGCCGCGCTGTTCCTCATCGTCTTCGGCCTGCAGGAGGGGGAGAGCTACGACTGGAACGGCTGGATCTGGACGATGATCGCCGGGGGCGTGGTGCTTCTCGTCCTCTTCGTGTGGACCCAGGCGCGCACCAAGAGCGAGCCGCTCGTGCCGCTCGGGCTGTTCCGGGATCGCAACTTCTCCGCCGCCAACCTCGGCATCGCCGCCGTCGGCTTCACCGTGACGAGCATGTCGCTGCCGCTGATGTTCTTCTACCAGCTCGCCCTCGGGCGAACGCCGACCGAGTCGGCGCTGCTGCTCATCCCCATGGCGCTGTTCGCGGGCGGTCTCGCGCCGGTCGCCGGTCGTCTCCTCGACCGCATCGACCCGCGCCTCATGCTCGTTCCCGCCCTGCTCGCGGTCGCCGGATCCCTCGTCTGGTACGCCCTCATCATGAAGCCCGACACCCCGGTGTGGGCATTCCTGCTGCCCTCGGCGCTCATGGGTATCGGCAACGCGGGAATGTGGGGGCCGCTCGCCACCTCGGCGACCCGCAACCTGCCGCCCCGCCAGGCGGGCGCCGGCGCGGGCATCTACAACACCACCCGCACGATCGGCTCGGTCATCGGCTCCGCCGCGGTCGCCGCCTTCATGCAGGGGCGGCTCCAGGACAACCTTCCCGGAGCGGGCTCGCACACGGGCGACTTCACCGCCGGCGCCCTCCCGAGCATGATCGCGGGACCGTTCGCGACGGCGATGGCGCAGACGATGATCCTGCCGATCGTGGTGATCTTCGTCGCGGTGATCGCCGCGCTGTTCCTGCGCAAGGTACCGGCGCCGACCTACGGCGCGGGCGCTCCCGCCGGCGAGCCTGCTGCCTCGGCCGGCGGCCACTGACCCGACACCACGAGGCCCGCACCCCGATCAGGGTGCGGGCCTCGTGGTGTGCAGGGGCGGATGCCGCGGCTCAGTGCTCCACGACGCGCGCGGCGATGTCGGTGCGGTACTGGCCGCCGTCGAGCTCGATGCGGGACAGGGCGTCGTAGGCGCGCTCCCGCGCCTCGCCGAAGGTGGATCCGAGCGCGACCACGTTGAGCACGCGACCCCCGGTGGCGATGAGTCCCTGCTCGGTGTCGGCAGTCGCGGCGTGCGCGACGTGGACGCCGTCGACGGCGTCGGCGGCGTCGAGCCCGCGGAGAGCGCGTCCGGTCTGCGGGGCATCCGGGTAGCCCTCGCTCGCCAGCACGACCGTCACCGCGACCGCGTCGGCGAAGGCGGGCTTCGGCTGGTCCTCGAGCGTGCCGGATGCCGCGGCCAGCAGCAGCCGCGACAGCGGATCGATGAGGCGCGGCAGCACGATCTGGGTCTCGGGGTCGCCGAAGCGTGCGTTGAACTCGATGACCTTCACGCCCGCCTCCGTGATGATGAGGCCCGCGTAGAGGAGCCCGATGAACGGGGTGCCCTCGGAGTCGAGCTGACGGATGACGGGCTCGGCGACGTCCCGGGTCACGAGCTCGACGAACTCCTCCTCGCCACCGAAGCGCTCCGACAGCCAGGGGAGGGGCGAGTAGGCGCCCATGCCGCCGGTGTTCGGGCCCTCGTCGCCGTCGCGCAGACGCTTGAAGTCCTGGGCGGGGGAGAGCGGCAGCACGTGGTCGCCGTCACTGAGGAAGAAGAGCGACACCTCGGGTCCGGCGAGGAACTCCTCGACGAGCACCGGCCCCGACGGCAGGTAGTGGGCGGCGTGGGCGAGGGCGGCCTCGCGGTCGCTCGTCACGATCACGCCCTTGCCGGCGGCGAGCCCGTCGGCCTTGACGACGTGGGGGGCGCCCAGATCGTCGAGCGCCGCGGCGGTCGACGCCAGATCGTGCGCGCGGATCGCCCGCCCGGTCGGCACGCCCGCGGCATCCATGATGCGCTTCGCGAACGCCTTCGAGCCTTCGAGCTGGGCGGCAGCGCGGCTCGGGCCGAAGACGGGGATGCCGCGCTCGCGCACCGCGTCGGCGACGCCGGCGACGAGCGGCGCCTCGGGGCCGATCACCACGAGGGCGATGTCGTGCTCGAGTGCGAAGGCGGTGACGGCCGCGGGGTCGACCGGGTCGAGGTCGACGAGGGCGGCGTCGCGAGCGATGCCGGCGTTGCCGGGGGCCGCGAAGATGACGTGCTCCTCGTCCTCCGAGCGCAGCGAGAGGATGATGGCGTGCTCGCGCGCGCCCGAGCCGAGGACGAGGATTCTCACCCGGTCAGCCTACCGACGGGCTACCGTCGAGCTGTGCCCCCGAAGATCGACACCGGCGACGGCCGGGCCGCCCTCGCGGCGGTCGCCGCGACCGACGCGCCGGCCCGCGCCGACCTGGCGACGGCGGTGCGCTACCTGCTGCAGCTGCTCCTCGAGAAGGCGCCCGGGCACACGGTCGAGGTGCGGGTGCCGCCGTTCGGGGCCGTGCAGGTCATCGAGGGTCCGCGGCACACGCGCGGCACGCCGCCGAACGTCGTCGAGACCGACGCGCGCACCTGGATCGCCCTCGCGACGGGCCAGCGGTCGTGGGCGGATGCCGCGGCCGCCGGCCTCATCGTCGCGTCGGGCGTGCGCGCCGACATCTCCGATCTGCTGCCGCTGCGCCCCTGAGCCGCGGCGCTCCGCCGCGCGCGGCACTGGAAGGCACGCCGCGCGCCGCGCGGAACCCCGCCCGCCGCGCGGCGTGCCTTCTCACCGGCGTCGCGGCACGAGCACAGGCATGCCGGCGGCGTCGGTCAGGCGATCGACCGGCTGCCCGTAGACCTCGCTCACCCGCTCCGGGGTGAGCACGTCGGCGGCGCTCCCGGTCGCAACGACGCGCCCCGCGGCGAGCAGGGTGACCGTGTCCGCATAGGCGAGCGCCGCGTTGAGGTCGTGCAGCACGACGACCACGGCGTCGCCCGCCCGGGCTCGATCCCTCGCGATGCGCAGCACGTCCTCCTGGTGGCGCAGGTCGAGCGCCGCGGTCGGCTCGTCGAGCAGCAGCACATCCGCGCGTTGCGCGAGCACGCGCGCGAGCCCCACCCGGGCGCGTTCGCCGCCCGAGAGCGAGGTCACGACGCGGTCGGCGAGGTGGGTCACATCGGTGGCGGCGAGTGCCTCGGCGATCACGTCGTCATCCTCGGATGCCGCGGCGCTCCCCTGCCACGGAGCGCGACCCATCGCCACCACCTCCCGGGCGCGGAACGCGAACGACACCGAGTTCTGCTGCAGCAGCACGGCCCGGCGCCGGGCGAGCGCTCGAGACCCGAGACGGTCGAGCGGGGTGCCGTCGAGCGTGACCGCGCCGGCGGATGGCCCGATGTCGCCGGCGAGCACGCCGAGCAGGGTCGACTTCCCCGCGCCGTTCGGGCCGACGAGGGCGTGGAAGGTGCCGGGGCGCACTGCGAGGTCGACGTCGGCGAGCAGAGACGTCGCACGCCCGGCGATCTGCACGTGCACGCCCGCGGCGCGCAGCATCCGTTCGGTCATCCCCAGCCCCCCGCCTGCCGACGCGTGCGCACGAGGAGCCAGAGGAAGAACGGCCCTCCGACGAGGGCGGTGAGCATGCCGATCGGCAGGTCCGCGAGAGGCACCGCGGTGCGCGCGATGAGGTCGGCGATCGCGAGCAGCAGGGCGCCGCCCAGTGCGCTCGCAACCGTGAGGCGCAGATGGCCGGGGCCGATGAGCATGCGCATGAGGTGCGGGACGACGAGCCCGACGAAGCCGATGATGCCCGCGAACGACACCGCCGCGCACACCAGCACGGCGACGACCACGATCACGAACAGCCGCAGCGCCTCGACGCGCACCCCGAGATGGCGCGCCGTGCGCTCGCCGAGGGCGAGCAGGTCGAGGCGCCGAGCCACCACGATCGTCGCGACGACACCGGCGATCACGAGCGGGGCGACGAGCGCGATGCTCGACCAGAGCGCGCCGTTCAGGCTGCCGAGCTGCCAGAAGACGATCTGCTCCCGGGTCGACGACGTGCCGAGGAAAGTGAGCAGAGCGAGGCCGGCGCCGCCGATCGCGTTGATCGCGATGCCGGTGAGCAGCAGGGTCACGACTTCTGTGCGCCCACCCGACCGGCTGATGGCGTACACGGCGAGCACGGCGGCGAGTCCGCCGACGAAGGCGAGTGCGGGAGTCGTCCACGTGCCGAGCACGCTGAGCCCGAAGGTGAGGCTGGCCGCGGCGCCGAGGGCTGCGCCGGACGAGACGCCGACCACTCCGGCGTCGGCGAGCGGATTGCCGAAGATGGCCTGCATCGCGACACCCGAGACGGCGAGGGCCGCGCCCACGAGCACGCCGAGCACGATGCGCGGCAGGCGCACGCTCGTGACGACTCCGGCGGCGGGGGAGGGGGCGGCATGCCCGGAGAGCGCATGCCAGAGTGCCTCGACCACCTGCAGCGGGCTGAGAGGGTACTGACCCGCCCCGAGCGAAATGACGAGGGTGACCAGGAGCGCGACGGCGAGCACGACGACGGTGGTCGCGAAGCGCCCGCGGCCCGCGCGTGCGGGCGCCGGCAGCACGGTCTCGCCGCTCATGAGGCGGGGGTTGCGCTCGCGCCGGCACCCGGGGCGTCGTCGCCGGGAGTGCGCAGCGCCGCGGCGAGCGCGCGCACCACGTCGGCGGAGTGTGGCCCGAACGCCAGGATCTGCCCGTCGGCCATGTCGACGACCCGGCGGTGCTCTCCGGCGGGCGTCTGCTGCAGGGCCGGCACCCGCTCGAGCAGTCCGTCGATGCCGCCGACTGAGGCGAGCCCGTCGGTCATCATCAGCAGCACGTCGGGCTGCGCGGCGGCGAGAGCCTCCGCTGTCATCGGACGCATCCCCTCCCAGCCGATCTCGCCGGCGACGTCGATGCCGCCGATCGCCTCGATGAGGGAGTCGGCGCCGGAGTCCCGGCCGAAGATGTAGTACACGTTCGCGCTGCCGCGCACGTAGAGGAACAGCACGCGGGGGCGGGCGGATGCGGCATCCGTCGCCGCGACCTCGGCCTGCGCCGCCGCGACGTCCGCCGTCAGCCGTGCCGCGAGGGCGGAGCCCCGGCTCGGCACCCCGAGAGCGCGCGCGATCTCGTCGGTGAGAGCCGCCGTGCCGTCGAGCCTCCGCTCGGATGAGATCACGACGACCGCGATGCCGGCGTCGCGCAGCTGCTGGCGCACCTCCTTCGGGCCGATCGTCGTGTCGGTGAGCACGACCGTCGGCGCGAGGGACAGGATCGCCTCCGCGTTGAGCGTGTGGCCGCCCTGCGTGACGACGGGCAGGTTCTCCGCGCCCGGAAAGGTCGTCGACGAGTCACGGCCGACGACGTGGTCGCCGAGTCCGAGTCCGAAGACGGTGGCGGCGATCGTGCCGGAGATGTCGATAGGCAGGATGCGTTCGATCGAGGCGACGGTGACGCTCCGGTCCTCGGCGTCGACGACGGTCGTGGGCAGCACGGCCGCGGTCTGATCGGCGACCGGGGTGATTGCCCGGTCATCGAGGCAGGCGGTGGTGACGCCGGTGAGGCCGCGCGCGTCGACGACGGCGGCGGCCGATGCCGGGGTGTCGCAGGTCGCTGATGCCGTGCTTCCGGCGCTCGCGCACGCGGTGAGGGTGATCGCGAGGGCCGTGGCAGCGAGCGCAGCCGACGTCGAACGGATGCGGTGAGAGAGGCTCATATTTAGGCAAGGCTAACCTAAAACTTGACGATCTCTCAGCGGGACCTCTAGCGTGCAAGGGAGGTTAGGTCACCCTAACTCGTTCCTTCCCATCCCGATCCGCGCCGTGTCCCGGCGCCCGCAGGAGCATGCCGTGAGTTCCCTCGCACCACCCCGTTCTCTCCGTCCCGTCATCGCGTCCGTGGTCGCGATGCTGCTCGTGATCATGGGCCTCGTCGTGCCGACGCAGCTCGCCGTCGCGGCCGATTCGCCCACGCTGTCGGCCGGTCTCGTCCCGAGCGCCGGCGGTGCCGTCACCGTGACCGGTTCCGGTTTCAGCTCCGCATCCCCCGGGCTCTACCTGGGCGTTCGAGCGGAGGGCGCTTCGAGCGACACCTTCACCGTCTGGCTCGACGTCGCGAACACCGACGGCGACCTTCCCGGCCTGGGTCGCACGGCGCCGATGAACGCCGACGGATCCTTCCAAGTGGATGTCACGGTGCCCGCCGCGACGGACGGCACGTCCTACGTGCTGTTCGCCCGCAAGGCTCACGGCATCCCTGACGCGTCGCAGCGGGTCACGCAGTCCTTGACCTACGCGCCGGTGCCCGCGACCCCGTCGCTGACCGTCTCTCAGACCTCCGGTCTCGACCCGCAGGGCCAGACCCTCACGGTCATCGCCAGCGGCTACGACGGTTCCGCCGTCTCCCGCTACGGGGCCGGCAAGGCGGGCTTCTACATCCAGGTCGGCTGGCTCGCGCCCACGTGGCGCCCGTCCGAGGGTGCCCTGTCGTCGGCGCGCTCGAACGCCGCATCGACGTGGGTCGCCGACGCCGCCAACTCGTTCGC
This sequence comes from Microbacterium sp. 71-23, assembly GCF_001897265.1. NCBI lineage: Bacteria > Bacillati > Actinomycetota > Actinomycetes > Micrococcales > Microbacteriaceae > Microbacterium > Microbacterium sp. 71-23. Next base: position 203,643 of record NZ_MKSL01000008.1, on the reverse strand, counting down.
CCCCACGAAATGGACGGTCGCCGCCGACGGCACCGTCGGAGCCGAGTGGACCGTCGACGTGACCCAGGCCGCGCTCGACGCCGTCAAGATCGAGGGCGGCAGCCTGGCCGTCTTCACCGTCGGCGCCGGCGGCGTCGTGCAGGCCGCGGCCGAGCGGGCGGTGCCGATCACCTTCGCGCCCGATCGGCGGGCTGCGGCATCCGTGACCTCTGCCACGGCCGATCAGGGCCTCGCCGTGCATGTCGACGCGACCGGGCTCGGCTCGGTCTCCGGCGCGTACGTCGCACTCATCGAGAAGGGAACCGAGGCGGATGTCACCGCTTCCGACGGCTCCGCAGCGATGACGTGGGCGCGCGGCATCACCGGCGGCGTGCTGAGTACCGACCTGATCGCGCCCGCCGCAAAGCTCGACCCCGCGCTCGACTACGAGGTCATCGTGTGGCAGCAGCACACCCTCCCGTCGGCGGGCACCCTGTACGCCCGCGCCGACCTGACGGTCACCGAGGCTCAGTGGCAGCAGGTCTTCCCCGGCGCCCCGACCCCGACGCCCACTCCGACCGACACGCCCACGCCGAACCCGACGTCGTCCCCGACGCCCACACCAACGCCGACGCCGACCACCCCCGCCCCCGAGACCGTCGCCGGCGGATCGCTCTCATGGCCGATCTCGTCGAGCTTCACGCGCTACGTGACCGGTCCGATCGCCCACGGCAGCGTGATCGTGTCGGGAGGCGCGACCCTGAGTGACGGCGTCTACCGCTTCGGTCAGGCCGCAGGCAGCACGTTCGACGGCTCGATGGGAACCGTCTCGTACGTCGGCTCGGTGCGATACGTCGGGCACGGGGGCATCTTGGACGTCACCGTCGCCAACCCGCAGATCCGCCTGACGTCGGCGACCGCGGGCGCCCTCGTGGTCACCTCGGGCGGTCGGGAGGTCGTCTTCGCCACCCTCGAGCTCGCGGGCGCCACCCGCACCGAGGCGAGCGGCGCCGTCACCTACGCCGGTGTGGCGGCGACCCTCACCGACGCCGGCCGCACACAGGTGTTCGGCGGGAACGCCACCACGCTCGACCCGCTCACCTTCACCGTCGGCGCGGCGGCGGCGGCGCCTGCGGGCGCGACGGGCACGGTCGCGACCGCGTCGAGTGCGGTCCGCACCACCCGATCGATCCCGGCGACCCCGCCGGCGACCACGGGCATCGAGCTCGACGAGGCGACCCTCGCCGCGCTGCAGTCCGGTGACCGCGTGACCGTCACGGCGAGCGGCTTCCAGTCGGGCGAGACCGGCATCTCGATCGTCGTCTACTCGACGCCGACGCTGCTCGACACGGTGGCGGCGGATGCCTCGGGCACCGCCACCTGGACCGGCACGCTGCCGGCGACCCTCGCCGACGGCGCACACACGCTGACGTTCCAGGGGTCGGTGAGCCGCGGCATCCCGTTCACGCTCACCCGCGCCGTCGCGACAGCGCTCGGCACCTGCCAGGCGACCGCCGCGACGCTCGACTGGGGCGTCAAGGAGTCGTTCCGCACCTACATCGAGGGTATCGCCGCCGGCGGCTGGCAGCTCGAGGGCGTGACCTACGCCTACCCGGTGTTCTCGTGGGCCACGGGCACCGGCGCCGTCGACCCCGAGGCGCTGGTCGGCACGGTCATGTTCGGCGGCAGCGTCCGGTTCACAGGTCACGGCGGCGCTCTGGACACGACGCTCGCGAACGCGCGGATCGAGTTCGCCGGAGACGTCGGCTATCTCGTGTTCGACGTGACCGGCACGACCCAGGCCGGTGAGGCCGTGGCGCAGCACGACGTGCGGTTCGCCCAGTTCGCCCTGACCCCGTCGGTGCGGGACGCAGCCGGCATCACCCTGACGGATGCCGCCACCACCCTCACCCCTGCGGGCGCAGCGGCGTTCGGCACGTACTCGGCCGGGGAGCAGCTCGATCCGGTGTCGGCGTCGATCGCCCTGCCGTCCGGGTGCGCGGCCGCGGCGCAGTCCTCGAGCGGGTCGGGCGCAACCGAGGTCACGGCCGCGGGCGCCGAGCTCACCTCCGATGACACCGCGCTCGTGTGGCCGTGGTTCGTGGGCGGCGGCGTGCTGCTCGCGGCCGCCGTGCTCGCCGCGGTGCTGGTGGTGCGGCGCCGCCGGGCCTGAGCCCCGGTCGGTCAGCCGGCCGGTCGGTCCGCCGGCCAGACGGCACTGTGCGCGGCAGGCGGAACCCCGCCCGCCGCGCACCGTGCCGTCTCACCGACATCGCCGCGCGCTGTGCGGTTCCCGCCGCGGAACCCGCGCGGCGACCGCGGTGCGACAATGGAGGCGTGAGCGACACCCCCGACACCTCGGCCCCCGTGCGTCAGCGCGCGACGGTGCGGCGCGCGCCGAAGTTCACGGTCTTCCTCGTGATCGGCGCGGCGGTCGGGCTCGTGGCCGCGATGGTGCTGACCTTCGCGTTCCACGGTGCGGACGAGACGAGCGTGACGGGCGTCACCTACACGCAGCTGCAGGTCTTCGGCTTCCTGCTGCTCGTGTGCGTGGCCGTCGGCGTGCTGCTGGCGCTGCTGGTCGCTGTGGTGCTCGATCGCACCGTCGGCCGCCGGGTCGTCGAGGTCGAGGTCGAGCGCGACCGCATCCGCATCGAGGAGTGACGCGCCCGGTCACGCCAGGTCGGCGATGATCGGGTGCAGCGCCGAGTCGAACGCCACCACGTCGTCGCGCAGCCCGTCGGTCACCGCGATCGTGAGTGAGCCGATCCACCACACGCCGCGCTGAGCCAGCGGTAGCACCTGCACGTTCAGTTCGAACGAGTGGGCGGGGCGGCCCACCTGCCGCTCGTGATCGGCGATCGCGCTGCGGTATGCCCGCGCCGACGCACGCGGGGTGGCGGCGGCATCCGCACGATACGACTCGTGTGCACGCTCGGCGTACGCGAGCGCCGGCCGCGCGTGCGGGGCGATGTGCTGGCGCAGCTCGTCGGCTCCCTCGATCGGCAGGGCGACGAGCGTCTCGAATCCGCCGACCAGCGCGAGGGGAACGGGCGACGGATGCGCCTGCGGCTCGACCGTCATGGCCCAGAACGCGCGCCACTGCCGTTCGAGGGTCTGCTGCAGGTCGGCGTCGCGGGCGGGGTCGGCGAGAGGGATGCCGCGCAGCACCGGCAGCTCGTCAGGGGAGCGGAGCCCCAGCACCTGCCTCAGATAGAGGGCGAGGAGAACCGGGCGTCCGGCATCCTCACGGACCACCCACTGCGCATCCCCGGCGCTCATGGCGCCAGTGTAGGGCGGAGGTGCGCGCGTCGCGGGTAGGCTGGGCGCGTGGTCGATTCCCCGCGCAATCCGTATTCCGAGGCCGGTGTCGATACGGCGGCGGGTGACCTGGCGGTCGAGCTCATGAAGTCCGCCGTCAAGCGCACGCACGGACCCGAGGTGCTCGGCGGTGTCGGCGGGTTCGCGGGGCTGTTCGACGCCTCGGCGCTCACGGGCTACACGCGCCCGCTGCTCGCCTCCAGCACCGACGGCGTCGGCACGAAGGTCGCGATCGCGCAGGCCATCGACAAGCACGACACCATCGGCCAGGATCTCGTCGGCATGGTCGTCGACGACATCGTCGTGGTCGGTGCGAAGCCGCTGTTCATGACCGACTACATCGCGTGCGGCAAGGTCTTCCCCGAGCGCATCGCCGACATCGTGCGCGGCATCGCGCACGGCTGCGCCGAGACCGGCACGGCCCTGGTCGGCGGCGAGACCGCCGAGCACCCGGGGCTGCTCGGCATCGGTGACTACGACGTGGCGGGCGCGGCGACCGGAGTGGTCGAGGCCGATCGCGTGCTCGGCTACGAGCGCGTGCAGTCCGGCGACGTCGTGCTCGCGCTCGGCTCGAGCGGACTCCACTCGAACGGCTTCTCGCTCGTGCGCCACATCGTCGCGCGTGCGGGCATCCAGTACGGCGACAACGCCGCCGACTTCGGCACGACGTGGGGTGAGGCGCTTCTCGAGCCGACCCGTCTCTACACGACGCCGCTGCTCGGCCTCATCGACGCGTTCGGCGACCGCATCCATGCGCTCAGCCACGTCACCGGCGGCGGCATCGCCGCCAACCTCGCCCGGGTGCTGCCCCGGTCGACCTGGGTCGAGCTCGACCGCTCCACCTGGTCGCCCGCGCCCGTCTTCCGTGTGCTCGCCGACCTCGGCCAGCTCGACCTCGTCGAGACCGAGGGCACCTGGAACCTCGGCATCGGCTTCCTCGCGATCGTCTCGGCGGACAAGGCGGATGCCGCGGCATCCGCTCTCATCGATGCCGGCATCCCCACGTGGCAGGTCGGCGTCGTGCGCGACGGCGCCCTGCCCGACGGCCACTTCGAGCATGGCGCCAAGGGGGTCGACGGCGGCTCGGTCCGTCTCGTCGGCGCTTACGCCGGCGGCCCCGCCACCCACCTCACCCCCGGAGCGAAGTAACACCTCTATGTGCGGCATCGTCGGCATGGTCGGCCAAGGGCTGGTCAATCAGGAGATCTATGACGCCCTGCTGCTGCTGCAGCACCGTGGGCAGGACTCGACGGGCATCGCCACCGCCGAGCGCAGCGGCGTCTTCCATCAGGTGAAGGCGCGCGGGCAGGTGCGCGAGGCCTTCCGCACCCGCGACATGCGGTCGCTGCTGGGCGAGATCGGGCTCGGTCATGTGCGCTACGCGACGAAGGGCACCGCGTCGAGCGAGGAGGAGGCGCAGCCGTTCTACGTGAACGCCCCCTACGGCATCGTGCTCGTGCACAACGGCAACCTCACCAACACGCGTGAACTGACCGACGAGCTGTTCCACAAGGACCGCCGGCACCTCAACACGAGCTCCGACACCGAGCTGCTCGTGAACGTGCTCGCCGGCGAGCTGCAGCAGGTCATCTCGGGGCTCGAGCTCGACCCCGACCAGATCTTCGAGGCGGTGAGCCGCGTGCACCGCCGCGTCGAGGGCTCGTACGCCACGATCGCTCTCATCGCCGGGTATGGTCTCCTCGCGTTCCGCGACCCGTTCGGCATCCGCCCGCTGATCATCGGCACCCGCCAGGCCGCCAACGGCCGCTACGAGTGGATCGTGGCATCCGAGTCGCTCGTGCTGGAGAACGCCGGCTTCGAGGTCGTGCGCGACGTGCTGCCGGGGGAGGCCGTGTTCATCGACCTCGAGGGCACGCTGCACACGCGGCAGTGCGCCGAGCAGGCCACGCTCTTCCCGTGCTCGTTCGAGTACGTCTATCTCGCGCGTCCCGACTCGATCATGAACGGCATCTCGGTCTACGAGACGCGCCTGCGCATGGGCGACCGTCTGGCCGACACCATCGCGAAGTACACCCCGGCCGGCACGATCGACGTGGTCATGCCGATCCCCGACTCGTCGCGTCCCGCGGCGATGCAGGTGGCCCGCAAGCTCGGCATCGAGTACCGCGAGGGCTTCTACAAGAACCGCTACATCGGCCGCACGTTCATCATGCCCGGCCAGGCGGTGCGCAAGAAGAGCGTGCGCCAGAAGCTCAATGCGATGTCGAGCGAGTTCAAGGGCAAGAACGTGCTGCTGGTCGACGACTCGATCGTGCGCGGCACGACGAGCAAGGAGATCATCCAGATGGCGCGCGACGCGGGCGCGAAGAGCGTGACGTTCGCGTCGGCCGCGCCGCCGGTGCGCTACCCGCACGTCTACGGCATCAACATGCCCTCCCGCCACGAGCTCGTCGCCCACGGCCGCACGATCCCCGAGATCGCCAAGGAGCTCGGCGCCGACTACATGGTCTACCAGGAGATCGACGACCTGAAGGCGGCGATCCTCGAGGGCTCCGACGTCGAGGATCTCGACATGAGCTGCTTCGACGGCCGCTACGTCACGGGCACGGTCAGTGAGGAATACCTGGCCTGGGTCGAGGGCACGCAGACGTCCTGAGGGCGGTCGTCGCGAGCGGATGCCGCGTGCCCGCGTCGGCGCCACGTGGCGGGTGAGAGCGGGTCGGGCTCAGGCCTTCTCGTTGTCGAAGGCGTCTTCCTCTTCGAGCTCGTCCTCGTCGTCGTACTCGTCGGCCCACTTGTCGACGTACTGGTCGCCCTCGTCGCTGGGATGCCCGAGCTCACGCTCCAGCGCGGCGTAGTTCACGCTCGGGCTGTACGACTTGAGCTCACGGGCGATCTTGGTGTGCTTCGCCTTTTGACGGCCACGCCCCATGCGAGACCCCCTCACGATCTGAGAAGCGGGCTTCGAGGGGCCCGACGTATCCACGAGTCCGGCTGAGGAGCCGGGAAGAATAGCACTCAGAATAACACGGCGCATCGCCCCGCCTCCGTGCAGGGTGCGGGGCGATGCGCACGGTGTCGCCATGGTGCCGGACGCCGGGGTGCGGCATCCGAGAACCGCAGCGGCACTCAGCGCCGCAGGGCCCGGGTCAGCTCCCGCGCGGCCTCGTCGAGTGCGCGCTCCACCTCGTCGACCACGGTCGCGGCGAGCTCCCCGCCGCGCGCGACGTGGGTGCGGGCGTCGGCGCGCACCTGGGCGCGGAACTCGTTCACCACGACGTCGAGTCGGCGCACCTGCTCGCGGCTGTCGGCGCGGTCGTCGGGCTCGGTCACGAACGATCGCGGGGTGTGGCTGCGCTGGTCGGCCTTGGCCGCCGCGAGGTCGGCGCGCAGGCTCTTCATCGCGTCGCGCACGCTGCCGCGCACCTCTTCGGCGATGAGGCGCACCGAGTCCGACAGGTGCGCCTCGATGCCGTCGAGGTCGCCCCGGCGGGATGCCACTTCGGCGCGTCCGGCGTCGGTGATCTCGTAGACGGTCTTGCGTCCGTCGACGGTCTTGGTGACGAGCCCCTCCTCCTCCAGCTTCGACAGCCGCGGATAGATGGTTCCGGCGCTCGGCGTGTAGGTACCGCCGGTGCGGTCGGCGAGGGCCTGCATGAGGTCGTAGCCGTGCCGGGGGGACTCGTCGAGCAGGTTCAGCAGGTAGAGGCGCAGGTCGCCGTGGGAGAAGACCGCGGGAGTCATCGGGCACCGTCCTCAGGGGAGAGCGCCGCGTCGGGGGTGTGGCGCAGCAGCGTGACGTCGCCCGAGACCGAGTTGACGCGCACGTCGGCGAACGAGCCGCTGAGCTCGCCGATCGATCCGGTGAAGTTCACGCCCGGGCCGTTGCCGCGATGCACGATGCCGTCGAGCTGCACCTTCCCGCTGACACTGCGCAGCACGTAGTTGACGGCGAGGTCGGGGTCCAGACGCACGGTCGCGTCGCCCGACACCGTGTTGAAGCCGATCTGATGCACCGGGCCGGTCGAGTCGAACAGCAGCGCGCCCGACACGGTGTCGACGTCGGCCTTGGTGATGACGCCCGTCGCGGCGACGTCGCCCGACACGCTGTTGGCGCCGAGTCGACCTTCGAGCCCGCGCACCTGGACGTCGCCCGACACCGCGTTGAGGGTGAGCGATCCGGTGTGGCCGTCGACGATGATGTCGCCCGAGACGGTGTTGAGACGCGCGTCGCGCTGGAGGCCGGCGACGAGAGCGCTCGCGTTGACGACGCCGAGGGTGAGCGCGATGTCGCGGGGGACGGCCACGCTGATCTCGGCCTTGGGGCCGCCCGAGCCGAAGTTGCGGAACACCTCGAGGAAGTTGTCCCACCGCAGCTGGGGGTGGTCGATCTCGACGCGGTCGCCGTCGACCTCGACCCGGAGGTCTTTGACGGTGACGCCGTGCACCTCGATGCGCACGGTCGGCTCGTCGTGGGCGACGATGTCGACCTCGCCGCCCACGAGCCCCACCTTGAGGGCGGTCGCGGATGCGATGTCGATGACCCGGGTCTCGCCCGGGTGGATGAGCCACTTCTCAGGGGTCATGTCGTTCTCCTGGTTCGATGAACGCGATATATCGCGTGTTGTGACGATAACACGATATATCGCGTTTGCGTAAGCGCTGATCGAGAATCGGATGTCGCGGGCTTGACCTTGACGCGGCGTCAATCCCTACGCTCGAACCCGACGCCGACGGACATCCTCGCCGGCGCCGCACCCCGACGAACGGAGACCGCATGCGCAGCATCACGGACGTCACCCGCATCGCCGGCGTCACGAGCCGCACCCTGCGGCACTACGACGCGATCGGACTCCTGCCGGCGTCCTCGACAACCGCCGCCGGCTACCGCCTGTACGACGACGCCGCGCTCGTGCGCCTGCAGCGCATCCTGCTGCTGCGGGAGCTCGGGCTGCCGCTCTCCGACATCGCTGCCGCGCTCGACCGCGACGCCGACACGGCCACGGCGCTCGAGGTCCACCTCGACGCCATCGAACGCCGGCAGGAGCGGCTGCGGCGACAGGCGGCATCCGTCACCCACACCATCCACGCACTCCGGAGAGGAGAACGGCTCACGGCCGAGAACATGTTCGACGGGTTCGCCCACGAGGAGCACCGCGAGGAGGTCGAGCGGCGCTGGGGCGCGGATGCCTACGCCCGCAGCGACGCGTGGTGGCGCGGCATGAGCGCCGACGATCGCGCCGCGTGGCAGGAGCGCTCCCGCGCGCTGCAGTCCGACTGGCGCGCCGCGGCGATCGCCGGGGAGGATCCGTCCGGCGACGACGCGCAACGCCTCGCCGACCGTCACGTCGCCTGGCTGTGCGCGATTCCCGGCACGCCCGCGGGCGACGGCGGCGACGTACGCGCCTACGTGCGCGGCCTTGGCGACATGTACGTCGCCGATCCGCGTTTCGCCGCGAACTACGGCGGCGTCGACGGTGCGACGTTCGTGCGCGACGCGCTTCGCATGTGGGCCGATCGCGCCGACACGTGATGCCCGGACACAAAAGGATGCCGCGGCAGAAAGCCGCGGCATCCGCTCTCCTTGGGGGGACGGAGAGTCGACGGCGCGCGCACCCGAAACGCGCGACGTCCGGGGGAAGCGTCAGGCCTTGCGGCCGCCGATGACCCTCAGCAGGAATGCGATGAGCGCGATGACGCCCACGATCAGCGCGACCCACAGCAACCAGCTGAGGGCGGCGTTCAGTCCGCTGACGATCGCCACCACGATGGCGATGACGATGATGAGAACCAGGGCGATGTTCATGGATCCTCCGGTGGGTCGGCGCGAGGGGTCTCCTCGCAGAGGCGCACGACGGCGCACGCCCAGAGTGGCATCACGCCCCGCCCGCCGGCCCAGGCTTGACGACGCCCGCGCCCCGGTGCTAGCGCGGCCGTCGGCGGTGACGGATGCCGCGGCCGCGACCGGCAGCATCCCTCAGTCATACAGAAGGATCGGCGTGCGATACTGACCCCGATACAGACGTGTATCGGCCGGACTCCGGCATCCGTCAACGATCACGAAGGCCGACCGTGTCGCACCTCGCCGTCCTCAGCCTCAAGAACCGCGCTCTGATCGCCCTCGTCACCATCGTCGTGGCGATCTTCGGTGGCATCGCGCTCACGAGCCTCAAGCAGGAGCTCATCCCCTCCGTCGAGTTCCCGCAGCTCGCGATCGTCTCGAGCTACCCCGGGGCATCGCCCGAGGTCGTCTCGAACGATGTCTCGACCCCGATCGAGACGGCGATCCAGGGGGTGCCCGGTCTCGAGTCCTCGAGTGCGACCAGCACCGCCAACTCGTCGATCGTGCAGGCGTCGTTCACGTACGGCACCGACCTCACCACCGCCGAGCAGAAGGTCTCGCTCGCGATCGACCGCATCAAGAGCACGCTGCCCAGCGGCGTCGACCCGAGTGTGGTGACCGCGAGCGTGTCCGACTTCCCCGTCATCCAGGTCGCGGTCTCGGGATACTCCGACGAGGCGGCGGCCCAGGCGCGCCTCGAGTCGGTCATCGTGCCCAAGCTGCAGCAGCTTGCGGGTGTGAACGCCGCCCAGATCGTCGGCGGGCGGGCCCAGCAGGTCACGATCGTCCCCGATCCGGCAAAGCTCGCCGCACACGGCTACACGCAGACCGCCGTCAAGGACGCCCTGTCGCAGAACGGCATCCTCTTCCCCGGCGGAACGATCACCGAGGGCGACCAGACCCTCACGGTGCAGACCGGCACCAAACTGACGTCGGTCGATCAGATCACCGCACTCCCGCTCGTGCCCACGACCGCGCCGCAGCTGCTGAAGGGCGCTGTCACGATCGGCGACGTCGCCACCGTCACGCTCGGCCAGGCGCCGATCACCTCGATCTCCCGAGTGAACGGTGAGCCGTCCCTCACGATCGCGATCACGAAGCTCCCGTCCGCGAACACCGTCGACGTCTCCCGCGAGGTGCGCGACGCGCTGCCGGATCTCACCACCCAGCTCGGCGGCGGCTCGTTCACCGTCGTCTTCGATCAGGCGCCGTTCATCGAGCAGTCGATCCAGTCGCTCGCCGAAGAGGGACTGCTCGGACTCGTGTTCGCGGTCGTGGTGATCCTGCTGTTCCTGCTGTCGGTGCGATCGACGCTCGTCACGGCCATCTCGATCCCGACGAGCGTGCTCATCACCTTCATCGGCATCCAGGCGTTCGGGTACTCGCTCAACATCCTGACCCTCGGTGCGCTGACGATCGCGATCGGCCGCGTCGTCGACGACTCCATCGTCGTCATCGAGAACATCAAACGTCACTACGTCGGCGATGCCGAGAAGCTCCCCTCGATCATCAAGGCGGTGCGCGAGGTCGCGACCGCGGTGAGCGCCTCGACGCTCACCACCGTGGCCGTCTTCCTGCCGATCGCCTTCGTCGGCGACATCACCGGCGAGCTGTTCCGCCCCTTCGCGCTCACGGTCACCCTGGCGATGGTCGCCTCGCTCTTCGTGGCGCTGACCATCGTGCCGGTGCTGGCGTACTGGTTCCTGCGGCCGGGCAAGCCCGTGACGGATGCCGCGGGCGCCCCGATCGACCCCGAGCACGTGGATGCCCCGCCCACCCGCCTGCAGAAGGCGTACCTGCCGATCATCCGCTGGACGCTGAGGCACTCCTGGGTGACACTGCTCATCGCCGTGCTCGTGCTGGTCGGCACCGGCGGGCTGGCGCCGCTCATGAAGATCAACTTCTTGGGCGACTCCGGTCAGAACACGCTCACGGTGACGCAGTCGCTCGGCAACGCGGCCAGCCTCGACTCCGAGGACGCCGCAGCGAAACAGGTCGAGCAGGCGCTGAAGGGCGTCAGCGGCGTCCAGACGGTGCAGACCTCGATCGGCTCGAGCGGGTCGTCGTTGCGCGACGCCTTCTCGGGCGGCGGGTCAGGCGTGACCTACTCGATCACCACCGACGCCTCGGTCGATCAGGTCGATCTGCGCACCCGCGTGGAGTCGACGCTGTCGGCGCTTCCGAACGTCGGCACCGTGCAGGTGCAGGCGTCGGGCGGCGGGTTCACGTCGAGCAACATCGAGATCGACATCACCGCACCGGATGAGTCCTCGCTGCAGCAGTCGAGCGACGCGCTCGTGAAGGCTGTGCAGGGGAAGGCGGGCATCGGTCAGATCTCCAGCAACCTGTCCGCCTCGCTGCCCTTCATCGCCGTCACGGTCGACCGTGCGAAGGCCGCCGCGGCCGGGCTCTCCGAGGTCGCGGTCGGGAGCATCGTCTCGAACACCATGCGTCCGCAGCAGGTCGGCACCGTCGAGCTGAACGGAACCGGCGTGAGTGTCTACCTGCAGGCGAGCGACGTGCCCACGACTGTCGATGCGCTCAAGGCGCTGCAGATCCCGACGGCGGCCGGCGAGGTGCGCCTCGACTCGCTCGCCACTGTCGCACAGAGTCAGGGCCCGGTCTCGATCACGACCGACCGTGGCCAGCGCACCGCGGCGATCACCATCACGCCGTCGACCGACAACCTGGCGACAGCGACCGCGAGCGTCAACACCGCGCTCAAGGACACCGTGCTGCCCAGTGGCGCGACCGCCACGATCGGCGGTGTCGCCTCCGATCAGTCGTCGGCGTTCTCGCAGCTCGGGCTCGCGCTGCTCGCGGCGATCCTCATCGTCTACATCGTCATGGTCGCGACCTTCAAGTCGCTGCGTCAGCCGCTGCTGCTGCTGGTGTCGGTGCCGTTCGCCGCGACCGGTGCCATCATCCTGCAGGTCGTCACGGGCGTGCCGCTCGGTGTCGCGTCTCTCATCGGCGTGTTGATGCTCATCGGCATCGTCGTGACGAACGCGATCGTGCTCGTCGACCTCGTCAACCAGTACCGCGAGAAGGGTCTCTCGGCCCACGACGCCGTCATCGCCGGCGGCTCGCGGCGTCTGCGCCCGATCCTCATGACGGCGCTCGCGACGATCTTCGCGCTGACCCCGATGGCGCTCGGCATCACCGGGCACGGCGGGTTCATCTCGCAGCCGCTCGCGATCATCGTGATCGGCGGGCTCGTGTCGTCGACGCTTCTCACCCTGCTCGTGCTGCCGACGCTCTACAACCTCGTCGAGGGTGCCAAGGAGCGTCGTCAGGCGCGTCGGGCGGCGAAGACCTCGGCCGTGGCGGAGGCGAGCCCCGCGCACTGACCGGACGAGTGGCGCGGCGCCGGCTCCGGGAGGATGATCACCCCATGCAGTTCCTGGTGAACGTGGTCGACAGTCGCAGCTCGTCGGCGACGCCTGAGGAGATGGCCGCGATCGACGTCTTCAACCAGACGCTCGTCGACGGCGGCCACTGGGTGTTCGGGGCGGGCCTCGCGCATCCTGCGGCATCCGTTCTCATCGACGGTCGCGGCGCCGATCCGGTGCTCGTCGACGGACCTCTCGTCGAGGCGCCCGAGTGGACGTCGGGGTTCTGGATCATCGAGGCGGACGATGAGGATGCCGCGCGCACCCTGATGATCGAGGGTTCACGCGCGTGCAACCGCCGCCTCGAGCTGCGGCCGCTGCTCGGCCCGCCCGCGGACTGAGCGCGACGCGCCGAGCGCAGCAGCGGGCCGGCCGCAGCAGTCGGGACGACGCGGCTCTGCGCGCCGACCCGACTCCGTGCTCACGGTTCGAGCACGACCTTGCCGCGCAGGTGGCCCGCCTTCAGGTGCGCGTAGGCCGCTGTCACCTGATCGAGCGGGTACACCGAATCGATCGGGAAGAGGATCTCGCCCGTGGCGACGCGGCCGGCGAGCTCGGCCAGGTCCTTGTTGTCGGCTTTCGCGCCGCCGACGGAGGAGATGCCGTGCTGCGCCGCGAAGGAGTGCTCCGCGATCGTGTTGATGCGTCCGGTCGGCACGCCGAGCTCGACCGCGGCCTCGAGGGTCGCGCGACCCTGGTTGTCGAGCACCGCGTCGATGCCCTCGGGCGCGAGCTCGCGCAGACGCTCGACGAGTCCGTCGCCGTAGGCGACCGGCTCGATGCCGAGTTCGGTGAGGTAGCCGTGGTTGGCAGGGCTCGCCGTGCCGATCACGCGGGCTCCCGCGAGGCGGACCAGCTGCGCGGCGATGACGCCGACGCCGCCCGCGGCCGCCGAGACGAGCACGGTCTCGCCCGCCTGCGGTGCGACCTGACGGACGCTCGCCACAGCCGTGCGGCCGACGATGTCGAGTCCGCCGGCCTGCGCGACGGTGAGCCCGTCGGGGATCGGGATGACGCTGCCGGCGTCGACGACGACGTACTCGGCCTGCGCGAAGTAGCGGCTGCCGCCGAAGACCGCATCACCGACGGAGACCCCCGTGACACCCTCGCCGACCTGGTCGACGACACCGGCGTAGTCGTTGCCGTTGCCCGACGGCAGCACGATGTGGGCGCCATAGCCGCCCGGCTTGTCCTGCATCACCTCGATGATCTTCCAATCGACGGGGTTGAGTCCCGTCGCCTGCACCTTCACCCGCACCTGTCCGCCGTCCGCCTCGGGCGTGGGGATGTCCCGCACTTCGAGGTCGTCGGTGGCGCCCCAGCTCACGATCTGCACTGACTTCATGGGAGTTCCTTTCCGAGGAGGCCGCAACCGCGCGGCATCCATCGCCATTCCCCCGACGCGCGGGGTGTCGTCATCCGTGGTCACACGACGAGATCGATGCCCCAGACCAGTCGCCAGCTCTCACCGGGCGCCAGCCAGCGCAGCCCATCGCCCGAGTTGAGGGCGTCGGCGGGTGCCGTCATCGGCTCGATCGCGATCGCGACGGGGGTGCCGGGGAAACGGTCGGTGGTGAAGGCCTGCAGGTGGGTGAAGCCATCGCCCGCCCAGAGGTCGACGGTGCGTCCGTCCGGGGCGCGCAGCAGCCCGTGGATGCGCCCCTCGTCGTCGCGCACCGGGTCGGCGTACGCGGTGTCGATGTCGAGGTCGCCGACCCGACGCGGCGTGCGCAGGTCGTGGGCGGCATCGACCGGGGCGGTACCGACGGGCAGCTTGCGGTCGTCGAGCAGATAGCGGGTCGCGGCGTCGATCTCGACGGTCAGGTCGGCGGTCGCGACATCCGAGATCTGCAGGTACGGATGCGTTCCGACGGCGACGGGCGCGTCCTCTCCGCCGACATTGGTGATCTCATGACGTACCTCGATGCCGCGCTCCGCGATGCGATACGTGACGCGCGTGTCGAGGTGGAACGGATAGCCGGTCTGGGGCACGACCGGTGCCCGCAGGGTGACGCTGTCCGGGGCGACCTCGTCGGCTGCATACGTGGCGAAGCGCAGCAGCCCGTGCGAGGCGTTGCCCAGCTGAGGCTCGGTGAGCGCGAGCTGGTAGCTGCGGTCGCGCTGGCTCCAGGCTCCGGCACGCACACGGTTCGGCCACGGCACCAGCACGACCCCGCACGCAGCGGGTGTGGGCAGCTCATCGGGGTAGCCGGGCACGAGATCGACGCCGTCGACCGTCACCGCGCGCAGCGCCGCGCCGACGGGGGCGATGGAGGCCGAGACCGCGCCCCGACCGATGTGAAACGGGATGCCCGTGGCCGGCGCAGCACTCATGTCTTCAGCGTAATGCGACGTGCGCTACGATAGAGGGTCGGCTTCGGACACCGCGTGACGCGGTTTTCTTTCTTGTGTGAGTCCTCGGGGCCGATGGTGTGCGCTATTCGGCGCTCATGACCACCATCACTTGAACGGCCCCCGGCCCACGTGCGCCCGGGATGCTCGGCATGAACCGAGCGCTGTTCTCGTGCGTTCAGACACGAGGAAGAAGAACTCACCATGCCCAAGAACAAGAAGCCCGCCGGCGGTCGTCCGGCGAAGAACTTCGACCCGCGCTACGGGTCGAAGACCGGGTTCCAGGACCGCAAGCGCCGCCCGGGCGAGAGCTCGAGCGCCACGGCCCGTCCCGGCTCCAAGAGCCCCAACCACCGCGGATATCGCGCCGACGAGCAGGCCGCCGAGGCGCCCAAGCGTCGCTGGAGCGCCCAGGAGAAGGCCGGCCGCGACGAGGCTCGCGGCATCCGTCAGCACGCCGCCGACGGCGGTCGCGGCTCGTACCGCGACGACCGTCGTTCCTTCGAGGACCGCGGCGAGCGTCGCCCTTACGGCGACCGCGACCAGCGTCCGTCGTACGGCGACCGCACCGATCGTCCCGCCCGCGGCGGAGAGCGTCCGTCGTACCGCGATCGCGGCGACCGCCCCGCGTACGGCGACCGCGGCGACCGTCCCTCCTTCGGCGACCGTGCCGAGCGTCGTCCGTACGGCGAGCGTTCCGAGCGTCCGTCGTACGGTGACCGGGCGGAGCGTCGTCCGGCGCGTGACCGTGACGACCGCCCGTCGTATCGCGACCGCGGCGAGCGTCCCGCGTACGGTCAGCGTTCCGAGCGTCCCGCATACGGCGACCGCGACCAGCGTCCGTCGTACGGTGACCGTGCCGAGCGTCGTCCGGCGCGTGACCGTGACGAGCGTCCCGCGTACGGCGACCGCGGCGACCGGCCCTCCTTCGGCGATCGCGCCGAGCGTCGTCCGTACGGCGAGCGTTCCGAGCGTCCGTCGTACGGTGACCGGGCGGAGCGTCGTCCGGCTCGTGACCGTGACGACCGTCCGTCGTACCGCGACCGCGGCGACCGTCCCTCCTTCGGCGACCGCGACCGCCGCGACGACCGCGCCCCGCGCACGGGTGACCGCCGCGATGCCCGTCCCCGTCGTGACGACGCCCCGAACCGCGCCGACTGGAACGCGAAGCCTGCCCGCTTCGAGGAGCACGTCGACGTCGTGCACGAGCGTCTCGAGGCGCAGGCCGTCGAGGCCGAGACCGTCGAGGGTCAGGGTTTTGCCGAGCTCGGTCTCGGTCAGAACATCGTGAAGGCCCTCGCCGAGCTCGGCGCCGCCGCCCCGTTCGCGATCCAGGCGGCGACGATCGGCCCGATCCTCGCCGGCCGTGACGTGCTGGCCCGCGGTCGCACCGGCTCCGGCAAGACGATCGCGTTCGGCGCGCCGCTCGTCGAGTCGATCCTGCGCGCGCAGGCCGGCAGCAAGCGCGAGTACGGTCGCGCCCCCAAGGCGATCATCCTCGCGCCGACGCGCGAGCTGGCGCTGCAGATCGACCGCACCGTGCAGCCGATCGCCCGCAGCGTGGGCCTGTTCACCACGCAGATCTACGGCGGCGTCCCGCAGGCCCGTCAGGTCGGCGCGCTGAAGAAGGGCGTCGACATCATCATCGGCACCCCGGGCCGCATCGAGGACCTCATCGAGCAGGGTCGTCTCGACCTCTCCGAGGTGAGCATCGCGGTGCTCGACGAGGCCGACCACATGTGCGAGCTCGGTTTCGTCGAGCCGGTGCAGCGCATCCTGCGTCGCACCGCCGAGGGCAGTCAGAAGCTGCTCTTCTCGGCGACCCTCGACCGTGAGGTCGCCGCCCTCGTCGACGAGTTCCTCGTCGAGCCCGAGGTCTACGAGGTCGCCGGTGAGACGCAGGAGTCGGGCACGATCGACCACCGCGTGCTCGTGATCGACCACCGCGACAAGGCCGAGGTCGTCACCTCGCTCGTCGACCGTGAGGGCAAGACGCTCGTCTTCGCCCGCACCCGCGCCTACGCCGAGATGCTCGCCGAGAGCTTCGACGACGCCGGCATCCCGGCCGTCGCGCTGCACGGCGACCTCAACCAGGCCAAGCGCACTCGCAACCTGCAGCGTCTGACCGACGGCAAGGTGCGTGTGCTGGTGGCGACGGATGTCGCGGCCCGCGGCATCCACGTCGACGACAT
The DNA here is from genome assembly GCF_001897265.1 of Microbacterium sp. 71-23. Lineage (NCBI taxonomy): Bacteria > Bacillati > Actinomycetota > Actinomycetes > Micrococcales > Microbacteriaceae > Microbacterium > Microbacterium sp. 71-23. The sequence continues at coordinate 186,604 of NZ_MKSL01000008.1, read as the reverse complement.
CGACCTCGTAGTGCAGGCCGACGCTCCCGACGAGTACAAGACCTACCTGCACCGCTCGGGCCGCACCGGACGCGCGGGTCGCAGCGGCACGGTCGTGACCCTCATCACCCGTCAGCGTCGTCGTCGCATGACGGAGATGCTCGAGCGCGCCGAGATCAACGCGCCCTTCGAGGATGCCCGCCCGGGCGACGACCTCATCGAGGAGCTCGCCGGTCGCCAGCTCGCCGAGGTCGACGCCTGATCCGATGACGCGGGCCCGAGCCGAGCCCCGTCGCCGCCTTCGCGGCCGTCCGTCAGAACAGACGGGCGGCCGCGGTCGTCTGTGGGGTGGGCACCGCGGAGGCGCCCGTCGTGCGCACCGCGGGCGGGGCGGATGCCGCGCCCCGACGGGTGCGCGTGGGCAGTTCGGTCTCATCCCGCCCGTCAAGTCGATGGGCGCGCAGCAGCGGACGCATCCGTCGCGCGAGCCATTGCCGGTAGGCGGCCGGGGTCGTCGCCGACACCCCGGGGAACAGCCCGCGGTACGACCCGACGAGGTCGGGCCTCTCCCGCGCGAGCCACGAGAAGAACCACGGCTTCACGCCCGGGCGCAGGTGCAGAGCGCCGTAGACGACGCGCGCCGCTCCCGCCTCACGGATACGCCGCAGCGCATCGTCGAGCTGGGCGATCGAGTCGGTGAGGTGGGGGAGCACGGGCATCAGGAACACCGTCGGGCGGAAGCCCGCGTCGGCGGCGGCGCGCACCGTCGCCAGGCGCGCGGCGGCCGTCGGGGTGCCGGGTTCGAGAGCGCTCTGCAGGGCGTCGTCGAACACGGCGATCGAGAACGCGAGTGATACGTCCACCTCGTCGTGCGCGGCGGCGAGCAGCGGGAGGTCGCGGCGCAGCAGCGTGCCCTTGGTGAGGATCGACAGCGGTGTGCCCGAGGAGGCGAGCGCGTCGATGATGCCCGGCATGAGCCGATAGCGCCCCTCCGCCCGCTGATACGGATCGGTGTTGGTGCCGAGGGCGACGTGCTCCCGGCCCCAGCTGCCGCGGCGCACCTCGGCGGCGAGCACCTCCGCGACGTTGATCTTCACGACGATCTGGGTGTCGAAGTCGCGACCGCCGTCGAGGTCGAGATAGGTGTGCGTGCCGCGCGCGAAGCAGTAGACGCAGGCGTGACTGCACCCGCGGTAGGGGTTCACCGTCCAGTCGAACGGCATCGCGGATGCCCCCGGCACGTGGTTCAGCGCCGACTTGGCCAGCACCTCGTGGAAGGTGATGCCTGCGAACTCGGGAGTCGTGACGCTGCGCACGATGCCGCCATCGCGGTCGAGGCCCGCGAGGGCCGCGGCATCCGTCTCTCCGACGCGTTGACCGTTCCACCTCATGCGCACAGTCGAACAAAGCATCGATGTTAAGTCAAGTCTGGCGGCGCCCACTATCGTAAATAGGTGAGGGTATGTGAATGCGATGGGTCGCGGCCGCACGCATCGCGGCACACAATGGACTGATGGCCGACGCCCCGCGGATCTCCGCGCTCCGATGGACCGTCACGATCGGCCTGGTCGCGATCGTGGTGGCGTCGGCGTGCGCGTTCGCGGTGCTGCCGCGTCTCGTGGCGCCGCGACACGTGGCCGCTGCGCCCGCCGTCGCTGCCGCACTCCCCGTCCCGGCACTCACGTCGACGCCCAACCCGGCGCCGCGGCCCTGCGACGACCCGGCGGTCACCGCGGCGCTCGCCGCGCGTGACGACGAGGCCGTCATCACGGCCGTGGGCGGTGGTGCCGCGTTCCGCGACGCCGTGGTCTCCGGAGACGCCCCCTGCATCACCCTCGCCGACGCGAACCACGTCTGGGTCGTCGTCGACAAGGCGCGCCCGCTCGAGCCGCTGTCCTTCGCGCCGGCCGCGCTCGCCAAGGTCGGTGTGCGCCTCGTGAACGGGGCAGGTCAACTGCAGCCGCCCGCCGCTGCCGCCCTCACCACGATGTCGGATGCCGCGGCCGCTGCGGGCGTGGGCGGCCTCGGGGTGGTGAGCGGCTACCGGTCGTACCAGACGCAGGTGAGCACGTACGCGTCGAATGTCGCGAACGGCGGCAAGGCGGCTGCCGATGCGACGAGCGCTCATCCCGGATACAGCGAGCACCAGACCGGGTTCGCGACGGACGTCGTCTCGTGCACCTCTGCCGGATGCGGCACGATGGACGGCTTCGGCACGTCGGCGGCCGGGAAATGGGTGGCCGAGAACGGCTGGCGCTACGGATTCATCGTGCGCTACGAGCCGGGGCAGACGGCGGTGTCGGGGTACGACTCCGAGCCCTGGCACCTGCGCTACATCGGGCCGCAGCTCGCGGCGGCGTACCATGACGGCGGGTTCCACACGCTCGAGGCGTTCTTCGGACTGCCCGCCGCGCCGAACTACCTCGGGTGACCGGTCCGGCCACCCGAGGCATCCGTCATCGCTCGTCGTGTCGATCGCGCTGCGCGGCTCGCGCCATACGCGTTGCCTCTTCCGTTCGAATCGTGTCGGTCGACACCTCGGACGGACGCTCGCCCTCGTCCCACAGCCGATCCACCGCTGCGGCGGGGGATGTCGTTGCGGCGAGCGAGGCCTCGAGGGCACGCTCATAACGGTTCTGACGACGCTTGAGCCATAGTCCCGCGGCGACGAGCACGATCAGCACCGCGTAACAGGTCGCCGCGAACGGATGCAGCACGAGATCGCCCATGCTGCCCTGGCTCAGCTGGAGCGCCTTACGCAGCTGCTGCTCGCCCATCGGGCCGAGGATGAGGCCGACGATGAGGGGGGCCACCGGGTAGCCGAAGCGCCGCATGACATACCCGAGTGCCCCGACGATCAGAAGGATGAGCACGTCGATCGTCGAGAACCGCACCGCGTAGGCGCCGAGGGCGGCGAACGTCAGGATTCCGGCGTAGAGGTACGGACGGGGGATCTGCAGGAGCTTCACCCAGATGCCCGCGAGCGGCAGATTCAGCACCAGTAGCAGCACGTTGCCGATGTAGAGGCTCGCGATGAGCGCCCACACCAGGTCGCCCTGCGACTGGAAGAGCTGCGGCCCGGGCTGGATGCCGTACGACTGGAATGCCGTGATGATGATCGCGGCGGTCGCGGTCGTCGGAAGACCGAGTGTCAGGAGCGGGACGAGCACACCGGCGGCGGCGGCGTTGTTGGCTGCCTCGGGGCCGGCGACCCCCTCGATCGCCCCACGTCCGAACTGCTTCTTGTGGCGCGAGAAGCGCTTCTCGGTGGCGTACGACAGGAACGTGGCGACATCGGCGCCGCCCGCCGGGATCGTTCCGATCGGGAAGCCGATCGCGGTGCCGCGCAGCCACGGCTTCCACGATCGGCGCCAGTCCTCGCGGGACATCCAGCTGCGCCATCCGCGAGTCACGGGGATGATCGGGATCGGCCCGCTGCGCAGTCTCGCTGCAACGTAGAGCGCCTCGCCGACTGCGAACAGCGCGACCGCGACGAGAACCACACTGATGCCGTCGGAGAGCGCAAGCATGCCCATCGTGTAGCGCGCCTGACCGGTGGTCTGCTCGGTGCCGACGAGGCCGATGAGCAGGCCGATGCCGAGAGAGGCGATGCCGCGGGAGACCGACGAACCCAGCAGCGCGCCTACCGTGATGAACGCCACGACGATGAGGGCCACGAAGTCGGCCGGCGCGAGGTTGACCGCGAAGCCGGCGATCACCGGCGCGAAGAGCGTCAGGAGGGCGGTCGCGATGGTGCCGGCGACGAATGAGCCGATGGCGGCAGTCGCGAGCGCTGCTGCTCCCCGACCGAGTTTGGCCATCTTGTTGCCTTCGATCGCCGTGATGACCGACGCCGACTCGCCCGGGGTGTTCAGCAGGATGCTCGTGGTCGAGCCGCCATACATGCCGCCGTAGTAGATGCCTGCGAACGTGATGATCGCGGCGGTGGGTGGCAGTGAGTACGTCAGCGGCAGCAGGAGCGCCACCGTCATCGCCGGCCCGATGCCGGGGAGTACGCCGACGGCGGTTCCGACGAGCACGCCGATGAACGCGAACAGCAGGTACTCGGGCTGGACGGCCGTGGCGAAGCCCTGCAGGAGGAGGGAGATGTTGTCCATGAGGTTCCTAGAAGAGGGGGCCGGGGCCGTACCAGGCGTCGAATGCCCAGCCGCGGGGGAGGAAGAGCCCGAGGCCCTCGCCGAACAGGATCTGGGTTGCGATGCCCAGAACGAGCCCGGCGGTGAGAGCGATCCACCACTTCTTGGCGCCGAGGCTGAGGGCTGCGCCGCCGAACAGAAGTGCTGCGGTGAGCCACCAGCCGAGAACGTCCAGCAGCAGAACGACGCCGACGAACAGCAGCACGAGCTTCGTGATCGTCCACCAGTCGGTGCGGGCACTCGAATCGATGTCCTCGCCCTCCTCGCGCTGACCGAGGCGGCCGCGGAGCACGCCGAAGATGAGAGCGACGCCGGCACCGATGAGCAGCGCCGACACGAGGAACGGGAAGACGCGCGGGCCCACCTGGGCGCCGGCGGGGGTGCGGATCGCAAAGGCGCCGATCAGCGCGTAGAGGCCGAGGCCGAACACCAGCGCCGCGAACACGAGCTCCCCGATGCGATCCCCGCTCCACCTCCGGGGCGGCGACGCCGCCCCGGAGGTGGGAGTGATGTCCGTCGTCACGACGTGAGCCCGATGTTCTTCAGCGTCGACTGCACGTCGGAGATGTTGGCGGTGAGGAATGTCGAGAGCTCATCCCCGGTGAGGAACGCGTCCGTCCAGCCCTTGTCCTTGAGCGTCGCCTGCCACGCAGCCGATGCGTGCATGCGGGTGATCAGGTCGACCAGTTGCTGCTTCTGCTCGGCGCTGATACCGCCCGGTGCGAGAAGCCCGCGCCAGTTCGTGTAGACGACGTCGTAGCCCTGCGAGGTCATGGTGGGCGCCGAAGGGATCAGGGCCGCCGGGGCGTCACTGGACACCGCGAGGGCGCGCAGGTCACCGGAGGTGACGTATTCGGCGAATTCGCCGACGCCGGAGATGCCGGCCGACGCGTTCTTGCCGAGAAGCAGCGACACCGCTTCACCGCCGCCGGAGTTGGGCACATAGTTGAGCTTCTCGGTGATGCCCGCCCCGTCGAGGCCTGCGGACTCGAGCAGCAGCCCCGCGAGGATGTGGTCGGCGCCACCGGCGGAGCCGCCGGTGATGGTGATCTTCTGCCCATCGGCGAGCACCGCGTCGACCAACTCCTTGAGCGTCTGGTACGGCGAATCCTTGGGCACGACGACCACCAGGGGCTCGTCGGTCAGCCGGGCGATCGGTGTCGTGTCCTCGAGTCGGTTCTGCGCCGAGTTCGTCTCCACCGCGCCCACCATGACCAGGCCCGTGACCATGAGGGTGTACGGGTTGCGCTCATTCGCGAGCGAGGCGAGGCCGACCGTGCCTCCGGCGCCGCCCACGTTGTTGACCGGAGCGGCGCCGACCAGCTTGTCGCCGGTGAGAGTCGACGAGATCGCGCGACCGGTCTGGTCCCAGCCGCCGCCAGGATCGGCGGGAACGATGATCTGCACAGATGACGGTCCGGCTGCAGAGCCGCCGCTCGATGCCTGCGGATGGCAGGCCGTCAAGCTGAGGGCGACCGCCGCGAGCAGGGCGGCGGTGGCGAAGCGTGTGCGCATGTGAGGTCGACTCTCCTTCGAGTACGGGGATGCGCCGTCGCATCCCCTCAATGCCACCCGACGTTAGGGGGGTCGATGTGCTCGGGCGCGCTTGCGAAAGTAAGCGAGGGTTCGGAAAGTATTGGTCTCGTGCGCGCCGCCGTCAGCGCCACCCAACGGGCAGAATGTCCTCCATGCGCCGAGCAATGTCGCTGAGGCTGCAGTTGCTTCTGCTGCAGGCCGCCATCGTGTGCGTGGTGACGGTCGCGACGGGCGCGGTCGCCATCAGCGTGCAGGAACTGGCCATCAGAGACGCCCATCGTGAGCGCATGGTCGGCGTCGCTCAATCGATCGCCCGTTTGCCCTCGATCCATGACGCCCTCGACTCGCCGAATCCGAGCGCGAAGATCCAGCCGATCGCCGAGGTGCTGCGCGAGTCCTCGCAGCTCGCCTATGTCGTCGTGACGGATGCCGCCGGCATTCGGCTGAGCCATCCGAACCCTGAGCGCATCGGCGAGAAGGTGTCGACCGATCCCTCGGTTCCGCTGTCCGGTGAGGTCTATGTCGGCACGCAGACCGGGACCCTCGGCGAGTCGTGGCGCGTGAAGGTCCCGATCTTTGACGACGCGCAGCGCGTGATCGGAACCGTGTCCGTCGGCATGCTGGAGTCGGCCCTCGCCGCGGACGTGCAGATCTGGCTGCCCTGGCTGCTGGTCGCGGTCGCCGGGTCGACGCTGGTCGGCGTGTTCGGAGCGGCTGGAGTCACCGCCCTCGTTCGCCGGCGCATCTTCCGGCTGGAGCCCCAGCAGATCGCCGAGCTCGTCGACAGCCGGGAGACGATGCTCCACCGTCTCAGTGAGGGTGTCGTCACCGTCGACAGCGACGGCCGTGTCTCGATGGCCAACGACGCCGCAGCACGACTGCTCAACGTCGACGATCTGGTCGGGCGCCCGCTCACCGAGGTGGTCGATGCGCCGATCCTCGCCGTGCTCGAGGAAGGCGAGCCCGACGGGCGACTCGTGCTGGCGGGCGAGCGGGCACTGATCGCCCGCGGCACCGGCACGATCGACGATGACGGCCGGCGCGTGGGCGGCACTCTGCTGCTGAGGGATCACACCGAGCTCCACGCGGCGCTGCGGGAGATGGATGGCACGCAGTCGCTCACCGACGGACTGCGCGCGCAGGCACACGAGTTCTCCAACTCCCTGCATGTCATCTCCGGACTGCTCGAGATCGGCCAGATCGATGAGGCTCGGGAGTTCGTCGCAAAGAGTCGCTCAGGCGGGGCGCTCGCCGTCGATGAGCCGGCCGCGAACCTCGGCGCGGAACTGGCGGCGCTGCTGTCGGTGAAGCTCGCGCAGGCGCGCGAGCGGGGGCTCGTGATGACGGTGGACGTCGAGGGGACGGTGCCGGGGGAGGCATCCGATGATCTGCGCACGGTGATCGGCAACCTCATCGACAACGCGTTCGACGCGTGTCGTGCCGAGGATCGCGTCGCGGTGGTCGTGCAGGCGGTGTCGGGCGAGGTGCGTGTGAGGGTGGACGATTCGGGCCCCGGCCTCGACGATGAGGTCGCTCGGCGCGCCTTCGACGAAGGGTTCAGCACGAAGGATGTCGCCGGTCGCCGCCGCGGCATCGGCCTCGCTCTCGTCGCGCGGGTCGCGCGGCGTCGCGGTGGCGGGGCCCGGGTGTCGCGGTCTCCCTGGGGCGGGGCGTGCTTCGAGGTCGAGCTACGGGTGCCGATGGCGGTGACCGCACGATGAACGTCCTCCGCGTGCTCATCGTCGACGATGTTCCGGCCGTCGCATCTCTGCACGCCCGGTTCGTGGACGCCCACGGCGGATGTCAGGTCGTGGGCACGGCTGCGACCGGTCCGGAAGCGGTGCGACTGGTGCGCGATCTCGCGCCCGATCTCGTGCTGCTCGACGTGTTCCTCCCCGGTTTCACCGGGCTCGAGGCCCTGCGGGTGCTGCGTTCCGACGGCACGATCGTGCAGCCGGAGGTCATCGCGGTGACGGCGGCCCGTGACGTCGACACCGTGCGAGCGGCTCGCATGCGCGGTGCTCGGCATTACCTGGTGAAGCCGTTCACGGCGGACGATCTTCATGCGCGTATCGACGATGTCCTTGCTGAGCGACGGGTGCCGCAGTCAATGCGCCCGGGGCTCGACCAGGATTCGGTCGATGCTCTGATGCGACCCGGCGCCAGGCGGCAGCTGCCCAAGGGTTTGAGTGCTCCGACGCTCCTCGTCGTGCGCAGTGCGCTCGCCGAGGCGGGCGAGGCGAGCGCTGCCGAAATCGCGGACCTCGCGGGACTCTCTCGCGTCAGCTGTCGGCGCTACCTCGAGCACCTCGCCGACTCGGGCACCGCGACCCGGTCACTTGACTACGGCACTGCCGGTCGCCCTCGAACGCGGTACCGGATCGCCGCGGAATCCCGCTGCTCCGGCCCGGTTGCGGCATCCCCACAACGCTGACACCGAGTTCCGCAGACGGTGACATGCAATTCCACAATGCCCTGGCCTGCGGCCCGCCTCGCGACCTAGGATCGCAGGGGCGGCGTGGCCACGAGCGCAGCCGCGAGCGGGTATCCCGCCGAAGCGAAGACGGAAGGACTGCGCACATGGAGCGCGACATCTACGACGAGGACCACGAGGCGTTCCGCGACGTCGTCAAGGAGTTCCTCAAGCGGTACGCGACGAACGAGAAGCGCGTGCAGTGGGAGAAGGACGGCGAGATCGACCGCGCGACCATGCTGGCCGCGGGTGAGGCGGGCATCATCGGCCTGTCGGTGCCGGAGGAGTTCGGCGGCGCCGGCATGCTGCAGGACTACCGCTTCCGCTCGATTGTGCTCGAGGAGACGATCGGCGTCGGACAGGGCTCGCTTGCCGGTGCGTTCGGCATCCAGGACGACCTGGCGGTTCCGTACCTCGTGCACATGGGCACCCAGGAGCAGAAGGAGAAGTGGCTCCCGCGCATGGCCACCGGCGAGGTGCTCGGTGCGCTTGCGATGACCGAGCCCGGCGCGGGCAGCGACCTGCGCGGCATCAAGACCACCGCGAAGAAGGTCGACGGCGGCTACATCGTCAACGGCGCCAAGACCTTCATCTCCTCGGGCAAGACCGCGGACATCGTCGTCACGTTCGTGAAGACCGGCGAGGGCAACCGTCCCGAGGCCTTCAGCCTGCTGATCCTCGAGAGCGGCATGGAGGGCTTCGACCACGGCAAGAAGCTCGAGAAGATGGGCTTCCACGGGTGGGACACCGCCGAACTCTCGTTCAGCGACGTCTTCGTGCCCGACGAGAACCTCATCGGCGGCAAGGAGGGCCTCGGCTTCATCCAGCTCATGATGAACCTGCCTCTCGAGCGCCTCTCGATCGGTGTCGCGGCGGCCGCCGCGGGCGAGGCCGCGTTCGTCTGGACGCGCGACTACACGCTCAGCCGTGAGGCGTTCGGCCAGTCGATCTCCGACTTCCAGAACACCCGGTTCCGTCTCGCCGACATGGCCACGACCGTCGATGTGATGTGGGCGTACATCGACCGCGCGATGCTGCTCTACAAGGACAAGAAGCTCACGGCCGAGGAGGCCGCGAAGGTGAAGTTCTGGGCGACCGACCGCGAGTGGGAGCTGCTCGATCTCGGCGTGCAGCTGCACGGCGGCTACGGCTACATCACCGAGTACCCGATCGCCCGGGCGTTCCTCGACGCGCGCGTGCACCGCATCTACGGCGGCACGAACGAGATCATGCGCGACATCGTGTCGCGTCAGATCGTCGGCAAGCGCTGACGCTCGGCACGAGGGGGACGGGGCGGATGCCTCGTCCCCCTCGTCATGCGCGGGCAGGAGCCGCCGCCCCGCGGCGTGGGTCTCGGGTCAGGATGCGGCGACGACGACGAAGACCGCGACGGTGAGCACCCAGCCCCCGGCGACCACGGCGGTGTCGAGGCGATGCCAGCGTGCGACCCGCGGCTCGGTGCGAGTCGCGTGGGCGCCGAACGCGCGCGCGTCCATCGCGAGCGCCACGCGTTCCGCGTGGCGGATGGCCCCGGCCAGCAGCGGCACCGCGTAGCCGAATCCCCGCGCGAGCGCGGTGAACGGGCCGGGGGGCGCGGCATCCCTCACCCGGTGCGCGCGCCGGATGACGTCGAGCTCGCGCGCGAACCGGGGCACGAAACGCAGCGCGGCGAGGGCGGCGTAGCCGACGCGGTAGGGCACGCGCAGGTGCTGCACGAGCGCCCGCACGAGGTCCGGTCCGTCGGCCGCCGAGCCCGCGGCGAACAGCAGCGCGGTGATGGCCGCCAGCCGCAGTGCCGTGGCCGCCCCGACGGTGAGCGCGCCGACGGTGAGGTCGCGCCCGGCGATGCCCACCGCGACGCGGGTGTCGGCGACCGTGGCGGGGTCGACCCACAGCGCGAACAGCAGCGCGAGCGCGACGATCGCGACCGGCAGCGCCAGCACGAGCAG
>NZ_MKSL01000008.1:0-176478 GCF_001897265.1 Microbacterium sp. 71-23 | reverse complement strand
ACCGCCGTTCCCCGCACGGCGTCGAGGTCGGCGAGCCGCATCACACCCGACAGCGCCGGCTGGCCAGGCAGATCGGCGAACGCGACCCGCAACGGCGGCACCCGCAGCCGCGCCCGCCGCACGAGCGGTTCGTCGGCGAACAGCACGGCGGGGGAGGCATCCGCGATCACCCGGCCGCGCTCGATCACGAGCACCCGCTCGGCGTGCTCGGCGACCACCTGCATGTCGTGCGTCACCACGACGACCGTCGTGCCCTGCGCGTGCAGGTCGCCCAGCAGGCGCAGCAGCTCATCGGCGCGGGCGCGATCCTGCCCGTAGGTCGGCTCGTCGAGCACCAGCACGTCGGCGCCCTCGATGAGCGCGGTCGCGACGGACAGGCGCCGCTTCTGGCCCCCCGACAGCAGAAACGGATGCCGCGTCGCGTGCGCCGTCAGATCGAACCGCTCGAGCATGGCGTCGACCCGCTCGGCGACCTCGGCGGCCGAGCGCCCGCGCAGGCTGTGCGCGAGTTCCTCCCGCACCGTCGGTGCCACGAACTGATGCTCGGGGTTCTGGAACACGAAGCCGATGCGCCGGGTGGTGCGTCGGCGCGCGACGTCCGCACCCCGCACGTGGACGGTGCCGCGCGGCGTGCGTCGCACGCCCGCGATCGCCTGCGCGAGCGTCGTCTTGCCGGCGCCGTTGGGGCCGACGATCGCGACGAACTCGCCCGCGGCGATCGTGAGGGAGACGTCGTGCAGCACCTCGTCGCGCCCGTGGCGCAGCGTGAGTCCCGACACTTCGACGGCGTTCGCGGCGGGAGCGGTCGTGGAAGCGTCGGCCGGCGTGCGCGCTGCAGACGACGACGGTGCGTCGGCCGTCGCATCGATCGGCGGGGCCGCCGCGACGGCGGCGCGCAGCTCGGCGGCGGTCAGCGGCATCCGCTCGATCGGCACCCCGGCGCGCTGCAGCCGCAGGGCCGCCAGGGTGACCGCGGGAAGCCAGACACCGAGGGCGTCGAGCTCGGCGGCGCGGGCGCGCAGCACGTCGTCGACCGAGCCGTCGGCGACCGTGCGACCGGTGGCATCGAGCACGACCACGCGGTGGGCCACCTCGACCAGCTCGTCGAGATCGTGCTCGATCACGACGATCGCGTGATCGCCGGCCGACGCCAGGTCGCGCAGGGCGGCAAACACCTCGGCGGCGCCGGCCGGATCGAGGTTCGCGGTCGGCTCGTCGAGCACGATCGCGGGGGTGCCCATTGCGAGGGCCGCGGCGATCGCGAGCCGCTGCCGACCGCCGCCGGAGAGGATGTCGGGGTCGTCGTCACGGCGCTCCCACAGGTCGAGTCGCCGCAGGGCCGTCTCGACGCGCGTCGCGATCTCGGCGAGCGGGACGCGCAGGTTCTCGGGGCCGAAGGCGACCTCGTCGCGCACGCGGGCGGTCACGATCTGCGCATCCGGGTCCTGGAAGACCAGCGCGACCCGCGACGACAGCTCGGCGACGGTCGACGCGGATGCCGCGGCATCCCCGATCACGACGTCCCCCGTCACCTCGGCGTCGAGGTGGTGCGGGATGAGTCCGTTGAGGGTGAGCGCGAACGTCGACTTTCCCGACCCGCTCGGCCCGAGCAGCAGCACCACCTCGCCAGGGTGAACGCTCAAGCTCGCGCCCGCGGGCACCGGCGTGTCGGCGTCGATGTGGCGCACGGCGACGCCGTTCGCGTGGATGACGGGAGCAGGGGACACGAGACCTCGACCGACGGAAGTGAGCATCACCTAACCTACCCGGCTGTCCGCGGGAGGATCCTGTCAGCGACGGGCGGCGACTCCCGCGCTGCGCAGCCGGGCGCCGACGGCGAGACCGACGGCCGTCCACGCGACGGGGCCGAGCACGCTGATCGTGAGGTACGCCGCCTGAACCCACGGCGCGAAGCTCCCGAGGTCGACGATGAGCGCGACGACGACGGCGATGATCGCACCGACGATGACCGCGGACACGAAGAAGCGCCATGGAGCCCACGACCGGTACCGGGTGAGGGCGGCGACGCCCTCCTGGATGCCGCCGATGAGCAGGGCGGTGCCGATGTAGCGACCCGCCCACTGCGGGCTGGTGGCGCTGGCGACGAGCGCCGCGAGCACGTGCGCGAGCAGCGCCACCCAGGGCAGCCGCACGACCTCCTGCGCGATGATGCCGGGCAGCACGTGCACGCCGAGCACCAGGCCGTAGAGCATCGGTGCGGTCGCGATGACGATCGGGGTGATCCATCCGGCGATGCCCCCGAGGAGCCCGGTGGCGACGCCGATCGCGGCGCAGATCAGCAGGACACGGGTGGAGAGGGCGGATGGTCGGGCGGCCACGTGCTCAGCGTAGCGACGCGTTCTCGTGAGAGTTCTCTCATGAACCGTGGATATGTGTTCGTTGAGAATTCGCTGTGAGGTACCTTCGGGCCCACGCGGCCTCCGGGCCGTGGCACGTGTTCCGACATCCCCCCACGAATGGAGCGCAGTACATGGCACACCTCCGCCTGAAAGCTGCGGCGGCCGTCACCCTGGCCGCACTGATCGTCAGCGGCTCGGCCGCGGCGAGCACCGCAGCCGAGCCCGGCCCCGCCGCGCCCACCCCTCTCGATCTGCCCGACGGCCGCTACATCGTGCTGCTCGACGAGAAGCCCGTCGCCACCTACGAAGGGGGCGAGCCCGGCCTCGCCCCCACCAAGGCGAAGGAGGGCGAACGGCTCGACGCGGCCTCACCGCAGGCGAAGCAGTACTCGAGGTTCCTCCAGAACCGGCAGAAGGATGTCGCCTCCAGCGCCGGAGTGACACCCGACACGACCTACCAGATCACCCTCAACGGCTTCAGCGCGAACCTCAGCGGCGCGCAGGCGTCGAAGCTCAAGGGCACGAAGGGGGTGCTCGGCGTCTACGCCGACGAAGTGCGGCATCCCGATGCCGTCCCGTCGACCCAGTTCCTCGGTCTCGAGGGCGCGGGCGGAGTGTGGGAGGGCGTCGGCGGCATCGACAAGGCCGGCGCGGGCATCGTCGTCGGCGTCGTCGACACCGGCATCTCGCCCGAGAACCCGTCGTTCGCGGGCGACCCGCTGTCGACGACCCCGAGCGACACGCAGCCCTACCTCGCCGCCGGCACCGACGCCGACGGCGCCGCCGTCACGCAGGTGGTCTACAAGAAGTCCGACGGCGGAGAGTTCCGCAGCACGGTCGTCGACAAGCCGGGAGCCGGCAAGGACGCCTGGAGTGCCGAGCAGTACTCGACCAAGCTCGTCGGCGCGCAGTACTTCAGCGAGGGCGCCGCCGCCACCGGGTTCTCGTTCGCCTACGACTACCTGTCGCCGCGCGACGGTGCCGGTCACGGCTCCCACACGGCCTCGACCGCTGCGGGCAACAACGGGGTCGACGCGACCGTGGAGGGCGTCGCCTTCGGCGCGATCTCGGGTGTCGCCCCGGCCGCCAAGGTCGCCGCCTACAAGGCCTGCTACGACGGCCCCGATCCGCTCGTCACGACCGACGACATCTGCGCCCTGAGCGACCTGCTCGGCGCGATCGATCAGGCGACGGCCGACGGCGTCGACGTCATCAACTACTCGATCGGCGGCGGGTCGGCGACATCCGTGCTGCAGCCCGACGACATCTCGTTCTACAACGCGGCCGCCGCGGGCGTGTTCGTCTCTGTCAGCGCCGGCAACTCGGGACCGGATGCCTCGACCGCCGACCACGCGTCGCCCTGGTACACGACCGTCGCCGCCTCGACCATCCCGACCTGGGAGGGCACCGTCGAACTGCCGAACGGGTTCCAGAAGGCCGGCGCCTCGGTGAGCGTTCCGTTCGGGGAGCGGGTCACCGGCCCCGTCGTCTACTCCGGCGACGTCGCGCTCGCCGGCAACGCCGACGCGCCGCTGTGCTACCTCGGCTCGCTCGACCCGGCGAAGGTCGCCGGCAAGATCGTCGTCTGCGACCGCGGTTCGAACGCCCGCGTCGAGAAGTCGCAGGCGGTCAAGGAGGCCGGCGGCATCGGTATGATCCTCGTGAACGTCACGCCGGGCTCGCTCGACAACGACTTCCACAGCGTGCCGACCGTGCACCTCCCCGACACCGATCGCACGGCTCTGCTCGACTACGTGCGCGGCACGGCGGACGCGACGGCGACCCTGATCGGCGAGAACGTGACCGGCGTCGAGACACCCACCCCGCAGGTGGCCGGATTCTCGAGCCGCGGCCCGATGCTCGCCGACGGCAGCGACGTCATCAAGCCCGACATCTCGGCGCCCGGCGTCGCGATCCTCGCGGCCACGAACAACGCGCCGGGCGCCGACCCGACGTTCGGCATCCTGTCGGGCACGTCGATGGCGGCGCCCCACATCGCGGGGCTCGCGGCGCTCTACCTCGGTGAGCGACCGAACGCGACGCCCGCCGAGATCAAATCGGCCATGATGACGACGGCCTACGACACGAAGGATGCCGCGGGCGCCGCGGTCACCGATCCGTTCACGCAGGGCGCCGGTCACGTCGACCCGACCGCGTACTTCTCGCCGAGCCTGCTGTACCTGAACGGACCGGCGGACTGGGCGGCCTACCTGCAGGGCCTCGGGCTGCACGACTTCGGCGTCTCGCCCATCGACGCGAGCGACCTCAACCTCGCCTCCATCGGGATCGGCTCGCTGGCCGGCTCGCAGACGGTGACCCGCACGATCACGGCCACCGAGGACGCCACGTTCACCGCGAACGTCGACCTCCCTGGCTTCGACGTCACGGTCGCGCCGTCGACGGTGAGCCTGAAGTCGGGCGAGAAGGCCGACGTGAAGATCACGGTGACCCGCACGGACGCCCCCGTCGAGAAGTGGACCCACGGGTTCCTGAGGTGGACGGGCGGCACGCACGCCGCCCGCTCGCCGATCGCGGTGTACCCGGTCTCGGTCGATGCCCCGGCATCGGTGTCCGGCACAGGAATCTCGGGCACCGCCGACGTGACGGTGACCCCGGCGGTGACCGGCGACCTCGACCTCGCCGTCTCCGGCCTCGCCCCGGCGACTCTGCTGACCGACCCCGACCTGGCCGCCGTGCCCGGTCACTCCGGTGACCAGGACACCTTCTCGGAGGAGGACGGCCAGTACAACGCCTACATGGTGGTGGATGTCCCGCAGGGGTCGACGTATGCCCGGTTCGACGTCGACTCCTCGGATGACACCGGGTCCGACCTCGACCTGACGGTCTACCGGGTGGTGTCGCCGACCGACTGGCGCTACTACGAGAACTGGTCATCGGCGACGTCGTCGGCCGACGAGTCCGTCGCGCTCATCGCGCCGACGGCGGGCACCTACCTTGTGCAGGTCAACCGCTATGCCTTCACGTCGCCGTTCACGTGGGATGCGACGGCTGCGGTCGTCGGCGACGGCGCGGGTGTCGGCTCGCTGACCGCCTCGCCGGACCCGCTGCCGACGACGAGCGGGCAGCCCGCGACCTACACGCTCAGCTGGTCGGGGCTCGACGCGTCCACCCGCTACTTCGGGATCGTGCGCTACGGCGATTCGGCGGCGACGACGGTGCTCACGGTCGACAGCGGTGCGGCCGCTCCGGTCGCCACCGCCCCGCCGACCGTCACGGGCACGCCGAAGGTGGGCAGCACTCTCACCGCGACGGGCGGCACCTGGAATCCCGCGGACGTGACGCTCGCCTATCAGTGGCTGCGCGACGGCTCACCGATCGACGGCGCGACCGGCACGACGTACAAGGTCACCAAGGCCGACGCGGGCACGACGCTGTCGGTCAGGGTGACCGCGACTGCCGCCTCCTCGCCCAACGCCGGCACGGCGGACAGCGCCGGCGTCGTCGTGAAGGCGTCCTCGTCGCTGAGCGTCACCGTGAACCCGTACCTCGGGCGCACGTCGACCACCTTCGTGGTGAACCTCGCGGTGAAGCCGTCCCACGGTCCCGCGGCGACCGGCGCCGTCACGGTGTGGGTCGACGGCCGGAAGTACACGGCCGACCTCGCCGACGGGAAGGCGTCGATCACCCTGCCGAAGCAGTCCCGCGGTGTGCACTTGATCGTCGCCCAATACGGCGGCAGTGCGGTGCTCGACGGGTCGTTCGGGGCATCCGGGTTCCTGGTGTTCTGACACCCGACCAGGTGGACGAGGGCGTCTCGGCTCCGGCCGGGGCGCCCTCGGCGCTCGTCAGACCCGGCGGCGCCGGGTGGTGAGCCGAACACCCGGCAGCGGCGGGGCCGGGATCCGCTCATCGCCGTGGTCGACGACGCGGCCGAAGCGCTCGGCCCCCGCCTCCCAGGAGTCCCGGGCGGCGACGATCTCCTCGTGCGTGCGCGCGACGAAGTTCCACCACATCACGATGTCGTCCTCGAACGGCTCGCCACCGAGCAGGAACAGCGTCGCGCCGCCGTCGGTGCTCACCTCGATCTCGTCCCGGTCGGTGCCGAGGTAGATCAGGTCGCCCACCCCGAGCGACGCGGGGGTCGCCGGCGTCGTGTCGGTCTGCACGGCGAGATCGCCGTCGACGGCGAGCACAGCGTGCTCCCACGCGGCATCCACCGGCAACACGACCCGCGAGCCCGGCGCAAGATGCACCTCGGCGCCCACGAGCGGGCTGTAGGCGGTGGCCGGCGAGGTCACTCCGGCGAAGGACCCCATCACGACCAAGCCGACGGCGGGCTCCCCCACGGTCGCCGCGAGCGTCACTTCGGGTAGTCGTTCGTGACGTTCGAACGCGGCCTCGCCGTGCCGCCGCGCCTCGGGAAGCGCCACCCACAGCTGGAGTGCGTCGAGCGGGATCGGGCCGTCGCCCACCGAGTACTCCGAATGCGCGACGCCGGCGCCCGCGGTCATGAGGTTGAGCTGTCCGCGCGTGATGACCACGTCGCTCGAGACCGAGTCGCGGTGCCGCACGCGGCCCTCGAACGGCCACGTCACGGTCTGCAGCCCGATGTGCGGATGGGGTTCGACGCGCATCGTGGTCGTCTGCGGGCCGAATCGGTCGAGGAAGCACCATGCGCCGACCATCGGCAGATCACGCTGCGGCAGCGCTCGCGTGACGGTCATGCCGCGCACACCGCCGAGCGGAACATCGCGCGAGCCGAGCACCAGCGCGCGGGGTCCGACGCGTCGGACGGATGCCGCGACATCCGTCTCGTCGTCGGTCATGACCGCACCTCGGGCCATGCGATCACGAGACCGGCGACCTCCGTCTGCTCGAGGTAGCGCACCACGAACGGGCACAGCGGCACGATCGTGGTGCCGCGGGCGGCCTCGTCGGCCAGGGCCGCGCTCACGAGCACCGAGCCGAGTCCCCGACCGCCGAACGCCGGGTCGACCACCGTGTGCGGATAGACCGCGCGGCCGTCGTCGTCGATCTCGAACACCGTGAACCCCGCGATCGCGCCGTCGACGGTGACCTCGTACCGCCCGGCCTCATCGTTGCGCGTCACGGTGATCTGCTCGTCCTGCGGGGGCATGCGGCATCCTCTCGTCGACAGGTCCAACGTAGGCCGCCGGGCTCGTGTTCCGCGAGCCGGACAGGTGACGACGGATGACGCGTCCCACCCGCCCCCGCACGGCCCCCGCCTACCGTGGAACACGCGCGCCGCAGCGGCGCGGGCGACGGAGGGGTGCGATGACGGCGACGTGGAGCGACCGTGCCCCCGGCCAGCCCGTCGTGCCCGACCGGTTCTACGCCGACGAGCTGCAGCGCGCCGCCGACCGCCGGGCGCGCGTCGCCGCACCCGTGACGTCGCCGTACGACGGAGCGCCCGCCGAGCTCGCCGCCCGCGTCGCGCAGGCCGCTCTCGAGGTCGCGCCCGCGGCGATCGCCCTCTCGCACGACATCTACGACCACCCCGAGGAGGCGTTCTCGGAGGTGCACGCGGCCGCCGCGGTCGCGGCCCTGGTCGAGCGCGCGGGGGTGCCGGTCACGGTCGGCGTGTTCGGCCAGCCGACGGCGCTGCGTGCCGAGATCGGCCGGCCGGGACCGGTCATCGCCCTCCTCGCCGAATACGACGCACTTCCGGTGATCGGTCACGGGTGCGGACACAACGTCATCGCCGGGGCCGCGGCCGGTGCGTTCCTCGCGCTCGCCCGCATCGCCGACGACCTGCCCGGTCGCGTCGTGCTCCTCGGCACGCCCGCCGAGGAGGGCAACAGCGGCAAGGAGCTCCTCGCCCGGGAAGGGGCGTTCGACGGCGTCGACGCGGCGATCATGGTGCACCCCTTCGGGTACGAGGCCATCGACCACCCGTTCATCGGGCGACGCATCCTGCAGGCCCGCTTCACCGGCGTCAGCGCGCACGCCTCGGCCTCTCCCTTCCTCGGGCGCAACGCCCTCGACGCCGTCGTGCTCACCTACCAGGCGGTGGGGCTCCTGCGGCAGCACCTGCCGCAGGGCGACCGGCTGCACGGCATCGTGCGGGAGGGCGGCGACCGGCCGAGCATCGTGCCCGGCCGGGCGAGCATCGAGTTCTACCTGCGCTCGCACCACCCCGAGACGCTCAAGGACCTGAGCGCCCGCGTCGCGGACATCGCGCGCGGCGCCGCGCTCGCGACGGGCACGGGCGTCGAGCTGGAGTGGGACCCGCAGCCGTTCACCCTGCCGATCCGATCCAACGCCTCGCTCGGTGAGCGGTGGGCGGTGCATCAACGGGCTCGTGGCCGCGTCGCGCATCCCGCGGGGATCGCTCCGCTCGAGCTGGCCGCGTCGACCGACTTCGGCAACGTGAGCGTGCGCGTGCCCGGGATCCACCCCGTGATCGCCGTCTCACCGCCCGACGTCGGACTGCACACGGCCGAGTTCGGCGAGTTCGCGCGGGGTGCCGCGGGCGACCGCGCGGTCTCCGACGGAGCGCACTCGCTGGCGCTCACGGCGCTCGACTTCGTCGCCGACCCCGACCTGCGTGCCGCCGTGCACGACGACTTCCACCGCGCGGGCGGTGTGCTCGACGTCGCCCGCTACTTCGACTGACCGAGGAGCACCATGACCGAGCCCGTCGTCCACGTCCTGCACGAGAACGCCGCGTGGCTGCAGCCGTTCCGCGCCGCGCTCGACGCCGAAGGGGTGCCGTTCGTCGAGTGGGAGCTCGTCACCGGCTCGATCGACCTCACCGAGGATCCGCCGCCCGGGGTGTTCTGGTCGCGCATCAGCGCCTCGAGCCACACTCGCGGGCACACCCACTCCAAGGACTACGCCCGCGCGGTGCTGTCGTGGCTCGAGGCCGCCGGCCGGCGCACCGTCAACGGTCGGCGCGTGCTCGAGCTCGAAGTGAGCAAGGTGGCCCAGCTCGCCGCGCTGCGGGCCGCCGGGATCGACGTGCCCCGCACGATCGCCGTCGTCGGAGACGGCATCGCCGACGCCGCCCGCCGCATCGGCGGCCCCGTGATCGTGAAGCACAACCAGGGCGGGAAGGGGCTCAGCGTGCAGCGCTTCGCCGACGCCGACGAGGTCGTGCAGTGGGAGGCCGCGGCATCCGATGATCCGCCCCAGGACGGCATCACCCTCGTGCAAGAGCTGCTCGTCGCCGAGACGCCCCGCATCACCCGCGTCGAGATCGTGGGCGGCGAGTTCGTGTACGCGATCAACGCCGATACGTATCACGGCGGATTCCAGCTGTGCCCCGCCGACGCGTGCGCGGTCGACCCCGAGACCGGCCGGTTCATCGTGCCGCCCGGCGCGGTCGAGGCGCCCGTGCCGGGAGTCGGCCTGTTCTCGCTGCGCACCGACCCGCCGGCCGATCTGGTCGACGCGTTCGTCGCGTTCACCCGGGCGCAGGGCATCGAGGTGGCGGGCATCGAGTTCATCGAGACGGTCGACGGGCGCCGCGTCGCCTACGACGTCAACACGAACACGAACTACAACGCCGATGTCGAGGCCGTCGCCCCGGCATCCGCCCCACGGCAGCTGGCGCGCTTCCTCGGCGGGCTGCTCGCGCAGGAGTCCGCACGCGCGGCGGTGGCGACCGGCTGACCGTGCACCGGGCCGCCGCGGCGCGCGACTGCGGCAGACTCGAGGGGTGACCACCCCGCTCGTCGATGCCGCCCGCGCGGCCGCGGGCGACCCCGATCGCCTCTACGACGCGTTCGTCGCGTGGGCCTCCGAGCGCGGGTTCGCGCTCTACCCCGCCCAGGACGAGGCCGTGATCGAGCTCGTCTCCGGCGCGAACGTCGTGCTCGCGACTCCGACCGGCACGGGCAAGTCGCTCGTCGCGGTCGCCGCACACGCGGCATCCCTCTCCCGCGGGGAGCGCACCTACTACACGGCGCCCATCAAGGCCCTCGTGAGCGAGAAGTTCTTCGCACTCGTCGAGATCTTCGGGGCCGAGAACGTCGGCATGGTCACGGGCGACTCGTCGGTGAACCCGGATGCGCCGATCGTCTGCTGCACAGCCGAGATCCTCGCGAACCTCGCCCTGCGCGAGGGGGCGGCCGCCGATGTCGGCCAGGTCGTGATGGACGAGTTCCACTTCTACGGCGACCCCGACCGCGGGTGGGCGTGGCAGGTGCCGCTGCTGCTGCTTCCTCGCGCGCAGTTCCTGCTGATGTCGGCCACCCTCGGCGACGTGACGGCGATCGCCGACGACCTCACCCGACGCACCGGCCGGGTGACGACAGAGGTGACCGGGATCACCCGTCCCGTGCCGCTGCACTTCTCGTACGCCCGCACGCCCGTGCAGGAGGTCGTGCAGGGGCTTCTCGACGAGGCCGAGACGCCGGTGTACATCGTGCACTTCTCGCAGGCGCAGGCGATGGAGCGCGCGCAGGCGCTCGCGAGCATCAAGGTCGCGAGCCGCGAGCACCGCGACCGCATCGCGGAGGCGATCGGCGGCTTCCGGTTCACGACGGCCTTCGGGCGCACCCTGTCGCGTCTCGTCCGCGCGGGTATCGGCGTGCACCACGCCGGCATGCTGCCGCGGTATCGGCGGCTCGTCGAGACCCTCGCCCAGCGGGGACTCCTGCGGGTGATCTGCGGCACCGACACCCTGGGCGTGGGTATCAACGTGCCCATCCGCACGGTGCTGATCACCGCGCTCTCGAAGTACGACGGCACGCGGATGCGGCAGCTCACCGCCCGGGAGTTCCACCAGGTCGCCGGGCGCGCGGGCCGGGCCGGCTTCGACCCGTACGGCAACGTCGTCGTGATGGCACCCGAGCACGAGATCGAGAACACCGAGGCGGCCCGCAAGGCGGGTGACGACCCGGCGAAGCTGCGCAAGATCGTGCGCAAGAAGCCCGCGGCGGGCTTCGTCTCGTGGAGCGAGACCTCCTTCGAGCGCATCCGGGATGCCGCGCCCGAGGCGCTCGTGCCGCAGCTGCAGCTGACGGCGGCGATGCTCATCAACGTGATCGCGAGGGGTGGCGACGTGTTCGCCGACGTGCGCTCGCTCGTCTTCGACAACCATGAGCCCCAGCCGCGCCGGTACGAACTCGCCCGCCGTGCCCTCGCGATCTTCCGCACGCTGCGGCAGGCCGGCATCGTCGAGGTGACGGGGGAGGGGGACATCCGGCTCACGGTCGACCTGCAGCCGAACTTCGCCCTGAACCAGCCGCTCTCGCCTTTCGCCCTCGCCGCCATCGATCTGCTCGACCCGTCGGACGCCCCCGGCGGCGCCGGCACCGGGCACTACGCGCTCGACGTCGTGAGCGTGATCGAGGCGACGCTCGACGACCCGCGTGCGGTCCTCGGCCAGCAGGAGTTCCGGGCGCGCGGCGAGGCGGTCGCGGCGATGAAGCGCGACGGTCTCGACTACGACGAGCGCGTGGCGGCGCTCGAGGAGATCACCTACCCGAAGCCGCTCGCCGGGCTGCTCGCCCAGTCGTTCGAGGTCTTCGCGTCGAGCCAGCCGTGGGTGCGTGACTTCGAGCTGCGTCCGAAGGCCGTCGTGCGCGACATGTACGAGCGGGCGTTCTCGTTCGCCGAGTTCGTGTCGTGGTACCAGCTCGGCCGCAGCGAGGGACTCGTGCTGCGCTACCTCAGCGACGCGTACCGGGCGATCCGCCAGACGGTTCCGGCCGACGCGCGCACCGAGCAGCTGCTCGACGTGATCGCCTGGCTCGGCGAGCTCGTGCGACAGATCGACTCGAGCCTCGTCGACGAGTGGGAGCAGCTCGTGAACCCGACGGGCGATCCGGATGCCCCGGTGGTGCCGCCCGCGCCCCCGTCGGTCGTCGCCAACAGGCGCGCGTTCACCGTGCTGGTGCGCAACGAGCTGTTCCGTCGGGTGCAGCTGGCCGCGCTCGAGCGCGACGACGAGCTCGCGGAGCTCGATCCGGATGTCGACTGGCCCGCCTTCCTCGACCGGTACTTCGCCGAGCACGACGACATCTCGACCGGTGGTGCCGCCCGCGCACCCGTCTACTGCGCGATCGACGAGTCGGATTCCGCGAACGGAATATGGCGGGTCGAGCAGACGATCGACGACCCCGCCGGCGACCACGATTGGCGCATCCGTGGGGAGGTCGACCTCGCGGCATCCGTCGACGAGGGTGCTGCCGTCGTGAGGGTCACCGAGCTGCTGCGGCTCTAGCACGCCGGCGATGCCGCCCCGGGGCTTCCGCGCGCACGGCGCGCGCGGGACGATGGAGGCATGGGGACGAGAAGGATGACCACGGTCGCCATCGCGCTGATCGGCGTGCTCGCGCTGGCCGGATGCGGCGGGCTGCACGAGAAGGGCGGCGAGTCCGCGTCACCCACGCCGACGCGCACCGCGGCGGCGCCGACCCCCACGCCGACCCCGACCGTCGATCCGATCGCGGGGATGACGCTGGCGCAGAAGGTCGGCCAGCTCTTCATGGCGGGAACCGCGGCGACAGCGGCCGACCCCGCCCTGGTCGCCGATGTCGAGCGAGGCGAGCTCGGCGGGATCTTCCTGCACGGCCGGTCATCCGCGGGTGTGCAGGCCACCGCGACGGTCGTCGCGGCATTCACCTCGCGCCTTCCCGCCGGCTCGCCACGTCTGTGGGTCGCGACCGACCAGGAGGGCGGTGACGTCCAGGTGCTCTCCGGTCCCGGGTTCGACCGCATCCCGACGGCACTGACCCAGGCCCAGCAGGGTGCTCAGCTGCGGGCATCGGCCACGGACTGGGGCAGGGAACTCGCGGCCGCCGGCGTGAATGTCAACCTCGCTCCGGTCGCCGACATCGTGACGAGCCCGCAGACGGCGCCCTCGAACTCGCCGATCGGCGCCATGTCGCGTCAGTACGGCTACAGCGAGTCGGCGGTCGCCGCGGGGGCGGGTGCGTTCGCCGCGGGTATGCGGGCGGCGGGCGTGCTGCCCACGTCCAAGCACTTCCCCGGCCTGGGCCACGTGGCGCCGAACACGGACACCTCCTCGGGGGTGACCGACACGGTCGTCGGGCCCACCTCGCCGGACGTCGACGTCTATCGCGGCCTGACCGCCGCCGGCCCGTCCCTCGTGATGGTGTCGACGGCGATCTACCAGCGCATCGACCCATCGGCGCCGGCGGCGTTCTCACCGGCCGTGCTCTCCCTCCTGCGCACCCAGGTGGGGTTCGATGGAGTCGTCATCACCGACGACCTCTCGGCCGCCGCACAGGTGCAGGCGTGGAGCCCGGGGGATCGCGCCGTGCTCGCGATCGCCGCGGGCGTCGACGTCGTGCTCGTCTCGAGCAATCCGTCGGTGCTTCCCGCGATGGTGCAGGCCGTGACCGCGAAGGCGCAGGCCGACCCGGGCTTCGCCCAGGTGGTGGATGCCGCGGCGCGGCGTGTGGTCGAGGCGAAGGCCGCGACGCGCTGACGCGACCGGGCGACGACGCGCTGACTCCGTGACGTCGCGCGCACTCCGCACGCCGGGGCCCGCGGCGGGAGCACTGCTCGACCGTCGAGCCGCGGCATCCCGTCGCTCGGAAAGTCCGGCTTGACATCGATGCCCGGTGTCGGTGAATATTGCTCTCGCGACAATGGTCAGACCAACTGACCAACAAACCAAAGGTGGATGCGTCGCACTCCACGGAGACAAGGAAGTGGGTTCCGTGAACCTCTACTCGCTGATGCAGGCGCGCACCGCCGCCTTCGGCCCCATCCGGGTCGGCGTGATCGGTGCCGGCAAGTTCTCGTCGATGTTCCTCACGCAGGCGAACAAGGCGGCCAACATCCACGTGGTCGGTGTCGCCGACATCAACGTGCCCAAGGCCAAGGCCGCGCTCGCACGCACCGGCTGGGCGCCCGAGCGCTACTCGGCGGCGACGCTGGATGAGGCCGTGCGCACCGGCGGCACCGCCGTCATCGACAGCGCCGACACGCTCATCACCCACCCGGCCGTCGAGGTCATCCTCGAGATCACCGGCAACCCGCTCTACGGCACCTACCACGCGGTCACCGCCATCGACAACGGCAAGCACGTGATCATGGTCAACGTCGAGGCGGACTGCATGGTCGGGCCGCTCCTGCAGCGTCGCGCACAGGCCGCGGGCGTCGTGTACTCGATGGCCTACGGCGACCAGCCGGCCCTCATCTGCGAGCTCGTCGACTGGTGCCGCACCGTCGGCTTCGACGTCGTCGCGGCGGGCAAGGGCACGAAGTACCTGCCCGAGTACAACTACTCGACGCCCGACACGGTGTGGAACTACTACGGCTTCACCGACGAGCAGCTCGCTTCGGGCGACTACAACCCGCAGATGTTCAACTCCTTCCTCGACGGCACCAAGTCCGCGATCGAGATGGCCGCCGTCGCCAACGGCACGGGACTGCTGCCCCAGGAGGAGGGCCTCCTCTTCCCCGCGGCCTCCAAGGACGACCTGCCCACCGTGTTCCGCGAGAACACGTACCCGGGGGGCAGCCTGACCCGCCGCGGCACCGTCGAGATCGCCTCGAGCATGTACCGCGACGGCACCGAGGTGCCCGACAACCTGCGCTGGGGCGTCTACGTCACCTTCGAGGCCATCAGCGACTACGGCGTGCAGTGCTTCGCCGAGTACGGTGTGCACACCGACGCGACCGGTCGCTACGCCTCGCTCTACCGGCCGTACCACATGATCGGTCTCGAGCTCGGTGTCAGCATCGCGTCGGCCGTCGTGCGCGGCGAGGCCACCGGCTCGCCGACCGGCTTCCGCGGCGACGTCGTCACGACCGCCAAGAAGGACCTCCGCGCCGGCGACCGTCTCGACGGCGAGGGTGGCTTCACCGTCTTCGGCAAGCTCGCGCCGGCGGCCACGTCGCTCGCCAAGAACGCGCTGCCGCTCGGCCTCGCGCACGGGGCGAAGCTCATCCGCGACGTGCCGAAGGACCAGACGGTCTCGTGGGACGACGTCGAGCTCGACGAGTCGCAGTTCGCCGTCCGCATCCGCCGGGAGCTCGAGGCGGAATTCCGCGCCGAGCACGCCCCACAGGTCGTCTGAGCGAACGTCTGACCATCCGACCATGACGGCTACGCTGGGGCCACGCGCCCCGAGAATCGTCGGGCGCCGCGACCAGAAGGAGTCTCTCCGTGGCGAGCGCCGATGCGTGGCAACCGGTTCAGCGGGTGCGCACCTACGAACAGGTGATGCAGCAGATCGAGGAACGCATCCTCGACGGCCGCTTGAAAGCCGGGGACAGACTGCCGAGCGAGCGCGATCTGGCCGCCTCGCTCGGCGTCTCCCGCCCGTCGCTGCGCGAAGCGCTGCGCGTGCTGGAGGCACTGGGCATCGTGGACATCCGGCCGGGCGGCGGCCCGGAGGGTGGAGCGGTGCTCGTGGGCACGCCGGGTCCGGGCTTCGTCAATCTGCTGAAACTGCAGCTGGCGCTCGGTCACTTCCATGCCAACGACGTCCTCGAAGGGCGCATCGCCCTCGAGCAGTGGTCCTGTTCGGAGGCCGCCTATAGGTCCGACGACGCCGACCACATCGAGCTGTCCGCCCTTCTCGACGAGATGGAGGACCCCTCGATCAGCACCCGTGAATTCAACAGACTCGACGCGGCCTTCCACGTCCGGATCGCCGAGTCGACAGGGAACGCCCTCATCGCGCATCTGATGGGTTCCCTGCGAACGGCCATCAACCGCCAGATGATCGACGCCTACGCGGCGCTCGACGACTGGCGTGAGACCGCCAAGACCGTGCGACACGAGCACCGCGACATCCTCGACGCGATCGAGAAGAAGGATGCCGCGCTCGCCGCACAGCGTGTGCGCGACCACATCACCTCGTTCTATGCCAAAGGCAACCTCGGGGGGATCACCACCTGACGATGCAGTCCGCTCGTCTCGGGCGGACCCTCAGGATGGCCGCGGCGACCATCTCGACATCAAAGGAGATCGTCACAATGACCGTCACGACCGACCGACCCGTCGCCTCTCAGGCGAAGTACGGGTCACCGGACAAGCTCAAGACCGCCATCGGTTCCACCGTCGGAACCACCATCGAGAACTACGACTTCCTCGCCTACGGCACCGCGGCCGCGCTGTACTTCGGGCCGCTGTTCTTCCCCGGCGAGGACCCGGTGGTCGGGGTGCTCCTCGGCTTCCTCACCTTCGGCATCGGCTTCGCGATGCGCCCGCTGGGCGGCATCATCGGCGGGTACCTGGGTGACAAGTACGGCCGCAAGCCCGTGCTCGTGGGCGCCCTCATGATCATGGGTGTCGCCACGGTGGCCATCGGCATCCTGCCCGTCTATCAGCAGGTGGGTCTGCTGGCCCCGCTCCTGCTCACCCTCATCCGCATCGTTCAGGGCCTCGCCTTCGGCGCCGAGTGGGGCGGCGCGGTGCTCATGACGTTCGAGCACGCGCCGTGGAAGAGCCGTGGCAAGTGGGCGGCGATTCCGCAGCTCGGTGTGCCGCTGGGTGTGTTCCTCGCCAACGTCGCGTTCCTTCTCACCGGCAACCTGGGTGACGAGTGGTCGTGGCGCCTGCCGTTCCTCTTCAGCGCGATCCTGATCATCGCGGGCCTCATCATCCGCTTCAAGGTCGCCGAGTCGCCCGAGTTCGAAGAGGCGAAGGCGACCGGACAGCTCGAGAAGAACCCCCTGTGGACGGTCATCCGCGACGACTGGCGCACGGTGCTGCGCGTGATCGCGCTGCGCCTGGCCGAGACCGGCGGCTTCTACGTCGTCGTGACCTACCTGATCTCGTACCTCACGACCTCGCACCACGCCGACCGTGGCACCGCGCTGACGGGCCTCATCATCGCGACAGCGATCGGTGCGGTCTCGACCGTGCTGTGGGGCGCCTTGAGCGACCGCACCGGCCGGCGCTCCCTCTACATCGTGGGATCGGTGCTGACGATCGCGTTCGGCTTCCCGATGTTCCTGCTCGCGAACACCGGAATCCCGGCGCTCATCGTGCTGGTGTACATCATCGGTCTGCCGATCATCCACGACATGCTGGCCGGCGTGCAGGGCGCCTACTTCAGCGAGCTGTTCAAGACCGGCACGCGCACCTCGGGCGCCTCGCTCGGCTACCAGTTCTCGGCGGCGATCTCGGGCTTCATCCCGTTCATCGCGGCGGCGGTCGCCGTGGGCCTCGGCTGGGGCGGTGTCGCGTGGATCTACGTCGCCGTCGGCGTCATCGGTCTGGTCGGTGCGCTGCTCACCCGTGAGACCTGGGGCCGCCGCGAGCGCGCCGAGGTCGACCGCATCATCGCGGCCGCGGAGTAACCCCCTCGCGGGCGGCGGCGGCCTGCCGCCGCCCGCTTCCCTCTTCCAGGAGTCACAGTGAAGACGATCATCCTCGACGACGATCCCACCGGCACGCAGTCGGCGACCGGGGCGCTCGTGCTGCTCCAGCTCGACCGCGAGGCCCTCGGCCGTGCGCTGGCCGAGCGCGACAGCGTGTACGTGCAGACCAACTCGCGCGCGCTCGACGAGGCGGCCGCGGTCGCGCTCGTGCAGCGCATCCGCGGCCTCGCGCTCGACGTGGCGGCAGAGCTCGGCGACGAGGTGCGCTTCGTGCTGCGCGGCGACTCGACCTTGCGCGGCCACGTGTTCGCCGAGACGGCCGAGCTGCTGGCGGACGACGATGTGATCGTGTTCGCGCCTGCGTTCCCCGAGGGGGGCCGCACGACGCGCGGGGGCGTGCACTACGTGCGCATCGACGGGGTCGACGTGCCCGCGCACGAGACCGAGTACGCCGATGACCCGGTGTTCCCGTTCCGCACCGCGGTGATGGTCGACTACGTGCGGGAGGCCTCGGGCCGTCGCGCGGTGTCGGTGCCCCTCGAGTCGGTGCGCTCCGGAGGCCTGGTGCAGGTGATCCTGGATGCCGCGCCGGGCACGGTCATCGTTCCCGACGCAGTGGATGCCGCGGACATCGCGGCGATCGCGGCGGCCCTGGACGCCGCGTGGGCGGCGGGTGCGGGCGTCGTCGTGCGCTCCGCCTCGCCCCTCGCCGCGGCGATCGCCGATGTGTCCAGCGTCGGCCTCCTCCCCGTGCCGCTCGTCGCAGATCCGCGCCGCGTGCTGCTCGCGTGCGGCTCCCACACCCACGGCGCGACCCGACAGCTCGCCCTCGTCGAGGAGCGTTGGGGCGACCCGACGGTGCTCGACACGGCGGCGGCCCTTGCCGACCCGGTCGCCGAGGGGCATCGCGCGGCATCCGTCGAACGCGAGCGGCTGGCCGGAGCGGGGTTCGGTTACGTCACCACGGCGCGCGAGCGCTCGACCTCCCACGGCACGCTCGCGCACGGCGAGAGCGTCATGACCGCGCTGACGACGGCCGTCGCCGAGCTGCTCGGCGATGCCGACGTCGTCGTCGCGAAGGGCGGCATCACCTCTGCCGAGGTCGCCTCGAGCGGCATCGGCGCGACATCCGCTCTCGTTCTCGGCCAGGTGCTCCCCGGGGTCTCGGTGTGGCAGGTGACGGGCCGCGACGGCCGCGACCGCCTTTACGTCGTCGTGCCGGGCAACGTCGGCGGGCCGGAGACCCTCGTCGACGTGCTGCGTGCCGTCGGCGCCCCCGAGACGGAGGTCGTGCGATGAGCGCTCCGGTCGTCGTCACCGCCGTCTTCCACCCCCGTGAGGGCGCGACGCAGCAGCTCGTGGAGGCCATGGCCGCGGGCATCGCCCTCACCCACGCCGAGAGCGGATGCCTCCTCTACGCCATCCACGACGCGGCGGACGGCACGATCACCATGCTCGAGAAGTGGGCGAGCGCGGCCGACCTCGAGGCCCATGCGACCGGTGCGGCGATCGCGCGTCTGAACGCCGACATCGCCGAGCACCTCGCGGCGCCGGTGGTCGTGACCGTCATGACCCCGATCCCCGCCGGGGACGCCGAGCGCGGACTCCTCCACGGCGCGGGGGAGTAGCCGGTCGTCCCCGCAGGGCGGGGCCGGCCTCCGGGCGTCCGGTGTCCTCGTTACCCTGGAGGGGTGAGCACGCCCGCCCCCGCCTTCGACGAGTACGACGGGCTCGAGCCGCTCGATGACTGGGCGCCGCCGCCGGAGGACTGGGCGCCGCCGCCCGACGTGCTCGATGCACCGGCATCGGCACCCGTCGGCGACGTGACGGATGCCGCGGCATCCGCGCCCCGGCGCAGCTTCGACGGCGCCGACCCGCTCACGGTGCTGCACGAGGTTTACGGCTACGGTGCGTTCCGCGGCGACCAGGCCGACATCGTCGCCCATGTCGTCGCGGGCGGCGACGCGATCGTGCTCATGCCGACCGGCGGCGGCAAGAGCGTGACCTACCAGGTGCCGGCGCTCGTGCGTCCGGGCACGGGGCTCGTCGTGAGCCCGCTCATCGCCCTCATGCACGACCAGGTCGAGGCGCTGCGTGCCAACGGCGTGCGAGCCGAGTACCTCAACTCCACCCTCAGCGGCCCCGAGCGCGCCCGTGTCGAGCGCGAGTACCTCGCGGGCGAGCTCGACCTGCTCTACGTCGCGCCCGAGCGGCTGAACGTGCCCGACACGCGCGCGCTCCTGCGGCGCGGCTCGCTGAGCGTGATCGCGATCGACGAGGCCCACTGCGTCTCGCAGTGGGGTCACGACTTCCGTCCCGACTACCTGGTGCTCGGCGACCTCGTCGACGACTTCCCCGGAGTGCCGCGCATGGCGCTCACGGCCACCGCGACCCGCGAGACGCACGCCGAGATCGGGCGTCGCCTGCGTCTCGACGACGCGCGTCACTTCGTGGCCAGCTTCGACCGGCCGAACATCCAGTACCGCATCGAGCCGAAGACCGACGCGCGTCGTCAGCTGCTCGGCTTCATCCGCTCGCAGCCCGAGGGTTCGGCCGGCATCGTCTACGCGCTCAGTCGAAAGAGCGTCGAGCAGACCGCCGAGTACCTGCGCGGTCAGGGTCTCGATGCGCTCCCCTATCACGCGGGTCTCGACGTCTCGGTGCGGGCGGCGAACCAGTCCCGGTTCCTGCGCGACGAGGGCGTCGTGATGGTCGCGACGATCGCGTTCGGCATGGGAATCGACAAGCCCGACGTGCGGTTCGTCGCCCACGTCGACCTGCCCAAATCGGTCGAGGGCTACTACCAGGAGACCGGTCGCGCGGGCCGTGACGGCGAGGCATCCGTCGCCTGGATGGCCTACGGGCTCGCCGACGTCGTGCAGCAGCGGCGGCTGATCGAGCAGTCCGAGGGCGACCTGGCACATCGACGTCGCCTGCAGCAGCATCTCGACGCCATGCTGGCCCTGTGCGAGACGGTCGGATGCCGCCGCCAGAACCTGCTCGGCTACTTCGGCGAGACCGCGGCGCCGTGCGGAAACTGCGACACCTGCCTCACACCCCCCGACACGTTCGACGGCCTCGTGCCCGCACAGAAGCTGCTGTCGACCATCGTGCGGCTGCAGCGCGAGCGCGGGCAGGCGTACGGCGCGGGGCAGCTGATCGACATCCTGCGCGGCGCCCGCACCGCGCGCATCACCCAGCTGCGGCACGACGAGCTCGCGACGTTCGGCATCGGCAGCGATCTCTCCGACCAGGACTGGCGCAGCGTCGTACGGCAGCTGCTCGCCCGCGAGGTGCTGGTCACCCAGGGCGAGTACGGCACGCTCGGGCTCGGCGAGGCCGCCGGCGGTGTGCTGCGCGGCGAGACTCCCGTGCCGCTGCGGCGGGATGTGCTCGGCCGCGCGGGCGGGTCGACGCGGGTGCGGAAGGCCGCGGCATCCGACGCCCTCGACGCATCCGATCGGCCGCTGTTCGAGGCGCTGAGGGAGTGGCGTGCCCAGACCGCGCGCGAGCAGGGGGTGCCCGCGTACGTCGTGTTCGGCGACGCGACCCTGCGTGCCCTCGCCGAGCACCGGCCGGCCGCCGCTGACGAGCTCGACGGCATCACGGGCATCGGGGCGAAGAAGCGCGAGGCCTACGGCGACGCCGTGCTCGCGGTCGTCGCCGCGCACGGCGGCTGACGCGCGGCGCCGGACCCCTGGCTCGACTGCAGCGCCGGAGCACTGGCTCGACTGCAGCGCCGGACCACTGCCTCGCGACAGTCATGCCCCGCTGTCGGCGCCGCACAACCCGGCGCGCCGACGGTGCCCGGTGCGACTGTAGGAATCCCACCATCGACTTGGGCATGAGTTGTGCGGCTTCTACCGTCGGATCGAATCCCCGATCCCCTCGTCGAGAGGTACGTCATGGTCGACACTGCCGTCCGTCCCGTCTCCACCCCTGAGCCCGAGCGCGCATCGCACGCCGCCGAGCCCCGCATCGATCAGGCCGCCGTCGGCGCCGCCCTGCTCGGCACCTGGGCCGACGTGCGCCGGCAGGCGCGTCAGATGATCAAGGACTCCGCCTTCTGGAAGGTCGACGGGCTCACCATCCACGATCACCGTGAGCGCGTGTTCGGGCAGCTGCAGCTGCTCGTCGATGCCGGCGTGTCGGGGGTCGCCTACCCGACCGAGTACGGCGGCCGTGCCGACAACGGCGCGAACATCGCCGGCTTCGAGGAGCTCGTGCTCGCCGACCCCAGCCTGCAGATCAAGGCGGGCGTGCAGTGGGGCCTGTTCGGGGCAGCCATCCAGCAGCTCGGCACCAAGAAGCACCACGACCTGTGGCTCGACGACGTGCGCGAACTGAAGCTGCCGGGTGCGTTCGCGATGACCGAGACCGGTCACGGGTCGGATGTCGCGGCCATCGGCACGACCGCGACCTATGACGTCGAGACGGCGGAGTTCGTGATCCACACGCCGTTCCGTGGGGCGTGGAAGGACTACCTCGGGAACGCCGCGGTGCACGGGCGGGCGGCGACCGTGTTCGCGCAGCTCATCACGGGCGGCGTGAACTACGGGGTGCACTGCTTCTTCGTACCCATCCGCGACGAGGCGGGCGCGTTCCTCCCCGGCGTCGGCGGAGAGGACGACGGCGTCAAGGGCGGTCTCAACGGCATCGACAACGGTCGCCTCCACTTCGACCAGGTGCGGGTGCCGCGCGAGAACCTGCTGAACCGGTACGGCGACGTCGCTGCCGACGGTACGTACTCCAGCGACATCCCGAGCCCCGGTCGCCGCTTCTTCACGATGCTCGGCGCGCTGGTGCAGGGCCGCATCTCGCTCGACGGCGCCGCGACCACCGGCACGGCGCTCGCGCTGAAGATCGCCGTCACCTACGCGAACCAGCGACGCCAGTTCGACGGCGGCACGCCCGAGGGCGAGCTGACTCTCTTCGACTACGGCAAGCACCGCCGTCGCCTGATCCCCCGCATCGCGACGGTGTACGCGCAGGCGTTCGCGCACGACGAGTTCCTCAAGAAGTTCGACGGCGTCTTCAGCGGCCGCACCGACACCCCGCAGGAGCGGGAGGACCTCGAGACCCTCGCGGCGGCGCTGAAGCCGCTGTCCACCTGGAACGCCCTCGAGACGATCCAGGAGGCGCGAGAGGCCTGCGGGGGCGCCGGCTTCCTCGCCGAGAACCGGCTCGTCGGACTCCACGCCGACCTCGACGTCTACGTCACCTTCGAGGGCGACAACAACATCCTGCTGCAGCTGGTCGGCAAGCGCCTGCTCACCGACTTCGCGACGCAGTTCAAGGGCGCGGATGCCGCCAAGCTCGCCCGGTACGCGGTGGGCCAGGTGGCCGGGCGCGCGTTCCACGGTGCGGGTCTGCGGCAGATCGGCCAGGCGTTCGTCGACGCAGGCTCCACCGCCCGGTCGGTCGAGTACGGCCTTCGCGGCGAGCGTCAGCATGAGCTGCTCGCGGGCCGCGTGCAGCAGATGGTGACGGATGTCGCCACCCGCCTGCGTCCCGCCGCGAAGCTCGATGCGACGGCCGCCGCCGAGCTGTTCAGCGACAACCAGGCCGACCTCATCGCCGCCGCCCGCGCACACGCGGAGCTGCTGCAGTGGGAGGCCTTCACCGACGGCCTCGCGCTCATCGATGACGAGGACTCGCGTCAGGTGCTCACCTGGCTGCGCGACCTGTTCGGCCTGCAGCTCATCGAGAAGAACCTCGCCTGGTACCTGATCCATGGGCGCCTCTCGACCCACCGTGCCGCGTCGGTGAGCAAGTACATCGACCGCCTGTGCGCGCGGTTGCGCCACCACGCGCAGGACCTCGTCGACGCATGGGGCTTCGAGCCCGAGCACGTGCGTGCGCCCATCGCGTCGGGCGCCGAGCGGGCTCGCCAGGACGAGGCCCGCGCGTACTACCGCGACCTCGCCGCGTCCGGCGCCGCCCCGGTCACCGAGAAGTCGCTCGGCAAGAAGAAGAAGCGCTGACCCGGATGTCTCATCCCGCCGCTAGCGTGGCGGGGGGAGCAGCGGCATCCAACTCGGTGACGACGGCCTCGCGCGCTGCGCGTGGGCGGGCAGCGATGCGGAATACCGCCGCTACCACGACGAGGAGTGGGGCGTGCCGCTGCACGGCGACCGTGCCCTGTTCGAGAAGCTGAGCCTCGAGGGCTTCCAGGCGGGGCTGTCGTGGATCACGATCCTGCGCAAGCGCCCGCGGTTTCGCGAGGCGTTCGCCGGCTTCGAGCCCGAGACGGTCGCGGCGTTCGGCGACGCCGACATCGAACGGCTCATGGCTGACGCCGGCATCGTGCGCAACCGCGCGAAGATCGAGGCGACGATCGGCAACGCCGCCCTCGTGGCGGCGCTCGCCGACGGCGAGCTCGACACGCTGATCTGGTCGTTCGCCCCGACGCCGAGCGGTGCGCCGCGGGCCGCGTCCTACGGCGACCTGCCCGCGTCGACGGCGGAGTCCACGGCGCTCAGCCGTGAGCTGCGCCGACGCGGGTTCCGGTTCGTGGGACCGACGACGATGTACGCGCTGATGCAGTCGGCGGGGCTGGTCGATGATCACGTCGAGGGCTGCTGGCGCGCCGCGTGACGGGCGGATGCCGCGACTCAGCGTCCGGCGTCGAACAGGTGGCGTCCCTCGTGGCTGAGCACCTTGATGACCACACCGCGACGGCGCAGTTCGGCGACCGTGCGGGTCTCCTCGTCGATGCTGCGGCCGAGGGCGTGGATGCTGGCGACGACGACCACGTCGCCCGCCGACAGGGTGCCGAACAGGCGTACGAGCCGCTGCTCCCACGACTCCAGCGTCTCGGGGGCGGGGTGGCGGAAGCCGTCGATCGGCACGCCGAAGCGCGTGAGGTCGTCCCGCTGCTGCACGACCGACGGCATGTCGTCGCGGGCGACGACGAGTCCGACGAGCCGCGACCCGGCGGGACGGGCCCGCCACCAGTCCCGGTCGGCCTGCAGCTCGGTGAAGCACTTCGGGCAGTCGGCGGCGGCGTGGGGAAGGTGCACCGGGCTCGTCAGGGCATCGCCGCCCGTGGTCGCACGGGGGGACGGGGCATCCGTCTCGCTCATGGCCTCACCTCCGCTCGAACTCTAGTCGGCGCGGATGTGCGCGGCTCAGTCGTCGCCGTCGTCGAGCCGTAGTTCGAGGCTGATCTGGTCGGCGTCGAGTTCGGCGAGGGCGCGTCGGAGGGTCGAGGTCGAGTAGCCGCCGTGGGTGGAGATCTCGACGAGTCGGTCGCGCATCGCCTCGATGATGACGATGCGCAGCTCGAGGATCTCGCGCATGCGGCCGGTGAGCACCGCGTCGCGCGGTTCGGTCATGCGGGTGCCGACGTTCGCCGCCATGCCCTCGCTGAAGGCGGTGCCGTCGGCGCGGGTGAGCGTGGGGTCGGCGAGAGCGGTCGCGGCGGCGGCGCCCAGTTCCGCGTCGAGGCGCAGGTGCTCGTCGCTCGCCGCGTCGTCGTCGCTCGCGGGCGGGATGCGGAGGGCGCGCACGACGCTCGCGAGGGTGAACCCCTGACCGAAGAGGCTGAAGACGGCCACGAGGAACGCCACGAAGATCAGCAGCGAGCGGTGGTCGATGCCGGTGGTCGGAAGCGTCTGGGCGGCGGCCAGCGTGACGACGCCGCGCATGCCCGCCCAGGTGATGATCGTGCCCTGCTTCCAGCCGAGCGGTGACGATGCGTAGTAGTCGGCATCGGCGCTCAGGCCGGCGAAGCGGCGCCGCACGCGCTCCTCGTCACGGCGGAGCCGATCGGCCTGGCCGCGGTGCTCCTCGGGAATGGTGCCGTCGGCGATGCCCTTCAGCTTCGCGCTGTAGGTCGACAGGTCGAGCCGTGCGTATCGACGGGCGCGGGAGCGCATGCGCCAGAGCAGGAACGCCACATAGGCCGCGCGCAGCCCCAGCATGATGCCGAGCGCCGAGAGCGCCAGCCAGGCGCCGTGCCAGAGGCCCTCGTACTCCTCGAAGTTGCGGTTGACGACGTCGCTGAGTTCGAGCCCCATCACGAGGAAGACGCCGCCCTCGAGCACGAGCTCGATCGTGCGCCAGTTCAGTTCGTCCGACATGCGCTGCTCGGGCGTGAACCACTTCGCCGCGCCTTGGCTGGTGATGATGCCGGTCACGACCGCAGCGACGAGACCCGAGGCGCCGACGGCCTCGGCGGGAAGGTAGGCGACGAAGGGGACGACGAAGCCGATGGCGGTGTTGGCTGCCGAGCTCCCGATGCGCGCCCGCACCCGAAGGTTCACCCAACCGACGATGACACCCACGATGACGGCGCCGAGCACCGCCCACACGAAGGAGATCATCGCCTCGCCGAGGGAGAAGCCGCCCGCGATCGCCGCGATCGCCGTGCGCAGGATCACGAGCGCGGTGGCGTCGTTGAGCAGGCTCTCGCCCGCGAGGATCGTGGTCACGCGGGGGGCGATGCCGAGCCGCTTGACGACCGAGGTGGCGACGGCGTCGGTAGGACTGAGGATCGCGCCGAGCGCGATGCCCAGCGGCAGGCTGAGCCCCGGGATCACCCAGGTGAACACGACCCCGAGGGCGACGGAGCTGAGCACGACGAGCAGCACCGACAGTCCCGCGATGGGGCGGATGTCGCGGCGGAACTCGATCGCCGGCAGGGCCACCGCCGAGGAGTAGAGCAGGGGCGGAAGCACGCCGACGAGGATCCATTCGGGGTCGACCCGTGGCAGGTCGGGGATGAACGGCAGCAGTGAGCAGAGCAGTCCGATCGCGACGAGGATGATGGGCCCGGCGACGTTGTGACGGCGGCCGAACGCAGTCACGACCGCGACGACGATGACTCCAGCGACGACGAACCACAGTCCTTCCACACCCGGACCCTATCGCTCCGCCCGGCCCACCGTGGAGGCGTGTCGGGCGGCCTCCTCGGCCTGCGGCAGACCCGCGAGTACCGTGAGGGGATGACGGTCAGCCAACTCGACGACGTGCTCTATCCGCCGATCGAGCCGTACGAGACCGGCATGCTGCTCGTGGGCGACGGCAACCGGGTCTTCTGGGAGCAGAGCGGCAATCCCGGGGGCAAACCGGTCGTCTTCCTTCACGGCGGCCCCGGCGGCGGCACGTCCGCCTGGCACCGCCGCTTCTTCGACCCCGAGCGCTACCGCATCGTGCTGCTCGACCAGCGCGGATGCGGCCGCAGCACCCCGCACGCGAGCGAGCCGGGTGCCGACCTCGCCTACAACACGACGTGGCACCTGGTGGCCGACATCGAGCTGCTGCGCCGCAACCTCGGCATCGACCGGTGGCAGGTCTTCGGCGGCTCGTGGGGCAGCGCGCTCGCCCTGGCGTACGCCGAGGCGCATCCGGAGGCTGTCAGCGAGCTCGTGCTGCGCGGGATCTTCACCCTCCGCCGCCACGAGCTGGAGTGGTTCTACGAGGGCGGGGCGAGCGCGCTCTTCCCCGACCTCTGGCAAGGGTTCCTCGCGCCGATCCCGGTGCTCGAGCGGTCCCGGCTGATCGAGGCGTACCACCGGCGGCTGTTCGACCCCGATCCGGCGGTGCACGTGCCGGCAGCGCTGGCGTGGACGACGTGGGAGGCCTCGACGATCACCCTCCGGCCCGACGCCGACACGGTGACCGGGATGTCCCGGCAGGAGCACGCCGTCGCGTTCGCGCGCATCGAGAACCACTACTTCGTGCACGAGGGCTGGTTCCGCGAGGGGCAGCTCATCGAGGACGCCGGGCGGCTGCGCGACATCCCGACCGTCATCGTGCAGGGCCGCTACGACGTCTGCACGCCGTTGATGACCGCGTGGGACCTGTCGCAGGCGCTGCCCGAGGCGCGCTTCATCGTCGTGGACGACGCGGGACATGCCGCGAGCGAGCCGGGCATCGCCCGGGCGCTGCGCGAGGCGACCGACGCCTTCGCGGCGGACTGAGCTCAGCGCCCGGCGATGAGGTCGGCGGCGACCTCGCCGATCACGATCGTCGGGGCGTTGGTGTGGCCGCGGATGATGACGGGCATCACCGAGGCATCCGCGACTCGCAGGCCGTCGACGCCGCGCACGCGCAGCTCGGGATCCACGACGGATGCCGCATCCGCGCCCATGCGCGCAGTGCCCACCGGGTGGTACAGCGTGTGGGAGTACGCGCGCAGGGAGCCGGCCACCCGCTGCTCGACGGTGAGGTTCTCGCCGTTCTCGGGCTGGATCCAGCGCCCGGTGGTCACGGCGCCGAGCGCCTGGGTGCCGACGAGCGCATCGCAGACGCGCAGGCCCGCCGAGAGGGTGTCGGCGTCGAGGCCGTCGGGGTCGCTGAGGTAGCGCGGGTCGATGACGGCTTTGGCGAGCGGGTCGGCGGAGGCGAGGGTCACCGTGCCGCGACTGCGGGGTCGCAGCAGGATCGCGCCGACCGTGATGCCGTCGCCCGGGAGTGGAACGAGGCCCTCCCCGACGTAGGGCGCGGCGGCGAAGATGATCTCGATGTCGGGGAGGCCCGCGGGCGCCTGCGTGCGGTCGGCGACGCCGGTGCGCACGAAGCCGTAGCCCTCGGCGACGTTGGAGGTCAGCATGCCGCGGTGGCGGGTGAGCCACTGCAGAGTCGGGGCGAGCTCCTCGCCGTGGAACAGAGTGCGTCCGGTCGCCTCTGGCGCGAGGCCGGCGACGAGGTGGTCCTGCAGGTTGGCGCCGACCTCGGGTGCGTCGACGACGGTGTCGATACCGTGGTCGCGCAGGTGGTCGGCGGGCCCGATGCCCGAGAGCATGAGCAGCTGCGGGGTGTTGACCGATCCGCCCGACAGCACGACCTCGCGGCGGGCGATGACACGACGGATGCTGCCCCGCACCGACAGCTCGACACCGACCGCACGTCCGTCCCGCACGATCACGCGCCGCGCGTGCGCGCCGGTGACCACCCGCAGGTTGCGGCGCCGGGCGGCGGGCCGCAGGTAGGTGTCGGCCGTGGAGGCGCGTCGCCCGCGGTGCGTGGTGAGCATCGTCTCGGAGAAGCCCTGGTCGTGCGGGTCGTTCGCGAGGGTCACCGGGTAGCCGAGCTCCCGTGCGGCGTCGAGGAACGCGGCGGTGTGGGGCTGCGGGCTGCTCTGACGCTCGACCCACTGCGGTCCGATGGTGCCGAGCGACGGGTCGTGGGCGAGGTCGGTGCGCTCGACGCGGCGGAAGTAGGGGGCGAGGTGCTCCCACGACCAGCGGTCGCCGGCGCTCTCGGCCCATTCGTCGTAGTCGGCGGCGAACCCGCGGATCCACATCATCGCGTTCAGCGACGACGAGCCGCCGAGCGTCTTGCCGCGCGGCCAGAACACGGTGCGCCCCTCGAGCTCGGGCTGCGGCACGGTGTCGTAGTTCCAGTCGTACCGTCCGCGGAACAGCTTCGAGAATGCGGCGGGCACGTGGATGTAGAGGTGCCGATCCACCGAGCCCGCCTCGAGCAGCAGCACCGAGACCGACGGATCCTCGCTGAGGCGGGCGGCGACGGCCGCGCCCGCCGACCCGGCCCCGACGACGATGTAGTCGGCGGCCTCCGGCAGGCGCGCGCTCATGATCCGAGCGCCTTCGTCAGGGTCGTCACGAGGGTGATCGGGCTGCCGGTTGCGCGGTAGCGGGTGAGGCCCTCGCTCACGGCCGTGCCCGTGCGCGAGGTCACGAACCAGGGCGGCTTCGGCAGGATCGTGAACCGGCTGCGCCCGAGCGATCGCGGCGCGGGGCGGAACGGCCCCCGCAGCACCGAGCGCTCGATGCGGTCGAGCAGGAAGGTGTTGTGCACGACACCGAGACCGCTGCCGACGTCGGCGACGGTGTGGCCGGGGAACGCGCCCCACGAGAGGGCCGGCGTGGCGAAGAGCACGCCCGTCCACGCGTTGATCGCGATGCCGCCGTAGCGCAGCGCCGCGATCTCCTCGTCGAAGGCCGCACCGAGCGTCGACTCGGTGACCGGGTCGACGAGCACGTTCGCGCCGAGCGTGCCCGCGAGCCGGTCGTTCGCGTGGGCGACCGCCGCCCGCAGGAACTCCCGCCCCTCGCCGGGCAGCTCGACGACGCCGAGCACGGGGGAGAAGTACTCCGTCGTCTCGAGGGCGGTGGCGGCATCCGCATCGCCGGCCTCGATCAGCAGGCGCTCGTCGCCGCAGTGCTGCGCGTCGGGGTAGTCGCTCTCGGCGGCCGACAGCTTCGCCGCCGAGTTCGGGTACCAGACCGGCCGCGCGGGCGCTCGGCCGTATGCCTCGCGCAGCGCCTGCAGGAAGGCGTCCTTCTGGGGCCAGGATGCCGCGAGCAGCACCACCTGCCCCGCGATGCAGTTGTGGCCGCTGTTGTGGAGGCGCATCGTGACGACGTGCTCCGCCTGGTAGCGCAGGTCGGCGTCCGACCATTCGCCGGGAACGACGATGATCGGGGAGACCCCGCCGAGCTCGGCGGTGATGGGGTGGGCCAGGCGCGGGTCGTCGGCGCGGCGGCGGGACGCGGCATCCTCGCCCTGCCCCCACACGATCGCGTCGAAGGTCACCGCGGACCCGGTGATGTGCACGTGGTCGACGCCCTCGTGGGCGGTGAGGTAGGCGCCGACGTCACCCGCGCCCCGCACGATGCGCAGGAATCCCGGCTCGATGAGCGCCGCGAGCGCGCGCTCGAAGATCGGCACGAGGGCGTCCTGCGTGGGGTTCACCTTGAGGATCGACACCCGTGAGAACGCGAGCAGCTCGTAGAGCACGTCGAGCACCGGGATCGAGGTGATGTTGCCGGCGCCGAGCACGAGTCCCACGCCGCCGGGCTCGGTCGGATGCCGCTGCGCGAGGCCCGCGGTGGCGGCGGCGTCCTGGGGGGTGACGCACGGTTCGAGCCAGACCTCGCCGGTGAAGCCGGAGAGCAGCACGTGGTCGACGGCGTGCGAGGGGAACGTGTGCACGCGGGTGCGCCCGCCCGGGCCGTCGTCGACGAACAGTTTCTCGATGGGGCTGCGGCCGGCGGCGAGTGCCTCGAGGCTCTCGATGTAGCCGTCGAGCCCGGTCAGCACGGCGTAGGGGCCCGAGAGCCACTCCTCGCCGACCAGCGGATGCCCGACGTGCAGGCCCTTCGAGCGCGCGGCGGTCTCGGCCCACTCCTGGGCGACGGCGCCGACCGCGGCGCGCACGCGCCTCAGCAGGGTCGCGCGCTGCGCGAGCGAGAACTGGGTCCAGACGCGGGATCCCGCGTGCAGGGCCGCGATCGCATGATCGATCTCGGTCCGGACGATCTCATCGATCGCGCTGGGGGGTGACGCGGGGGTCGATGTCATGGCACTCTCCTTCGCGTGCGGACGCCCTCAGCATAGGGATGTCGCGCCCGGAGCACCATGGCATCGAGTGTCAGGGATGCCGCGACTCGGTGCCGCGGCATCCGATCACTCAGATGAGGGCGAGCTCGGTGAGCTTCGCCTCGACGTCGGCGTTGCTCGGCTCGACGTGGAAGGTCGCGTCGGGGTAGACGACGACGGGGATGTTCGTGCGGCCCGAGATCTCGCGCGCGATGTCCGCCGCGGCGGGCTCGGCCTCGAGGTCGACGTAGTCGTACGCGACGCCGAGCTCATCGAGCTGGGACTTCGTGCGCCGGCAGTCGCGGCACCACTCCGCGCCGTACATGGTGATGGTGGTGGAGTCGATGGTCATGACTCCAGCGTAGGGCGGATTATAGGTCTCGGCTTGATTACGATTTGGCTATCCGACCCCCATGGTTCTCCACATTCCGGGCAAATCATAGGGTGCGGCATGCCAGCATGGTGGTCGGCGTCGCTGGTCGACGTCACTTCCTCGCTACACGGAGGCGAATGC
The DNA here is from genome assembly GCF_001897265.1 of Microbacterium sp. 71-23. Classification (NCBI taxonomy): domain Bacteria; kingdom Bacillati; phylum Actinomycetota; class Actinomycetes; order Micrococcales; family Microbacteriaceae; genus Microbacterium; species Microbacterium sp. 71-23. The sequence goes on along the minus strand of NZ_MKSL01000008.1, from coordinate 145,077 downwards.
CATGCAGGTGACTGTCGTCGTCCCGACCTACAACGAGGCTCCCAACGTCGCCGAGCTCGTTCGCCGGGTCGCTGCCGCGACCCCTTCTCTCGACCTCGAGATCCTCTTCGTCGACGATTCCACCGACGACACTCCGCGCGTCATCGAGCAGGTCGCCGAGACCGCCCCGATCCCGGTGCGCATGCTGCACCGCGAGGACTCGGTGGGCGGACTCTCCGGCGCGGTCGTGGCGGGCCTTCAGGCCGCGCACGCCGACGTCTGCATCGTGATGGACGGTGACCTGCAGCATCCGCCCGAGGACATCGTGAACCTGGTCGCCCGCCACGCCCGCGGCGACGTCGATGTCGTGGTGGCCTCGCGCTACACGGAGAACGGCGAGAACGGCGGCCTGTCGAACGCCCTCCGCGTGTTCGTGTCGCAGGCCTCGACCAACCTCACCAAGGCGCTGTTCCCGAAGAAGCTCAAGAACGTCACCGACCCGATGACCGGCTTCTTCCTCGTCGACCGCACTGCGTTCGACGTCAACGACCTGAAGCCGCGCGGCTTCAAGATCCTGCTCGAGATCCTGGCGCGCGAGTCGCTGCGGGTCGCGGAGATCCCCTTCTCGTTCCAGTCGCGTCACGCCGGCGAGTCGAAGGCGTCCCTCGCGCAGGGACTGAGCTTCCTCACCCAGCTGTTCGCGCTGCGGTTCGGCCGCATGTCGCTGTTCGCCGTGATCGGTGCGCTCGGCGCGGTCGCGAACGTCGTCATCATGTGGATGCTGGTGCACACCGGCGTGAACTACATGGTCGCCGCGATCATCTCGGCCGAGGTGACGATCATCGGCAACTTCGTGCTGCAGGAGCGGTTCGTCTTCCACGACATGAAGGAGCAGGCGTCGGCCATCTGGTCGCGCTTCGTGAAGTCGTTCGGCTTCAACAACGCCGAGGCCGCGGTGCGCATCGCGATCCTGCCGATCATGGTCGAGGCGCTGCACATCTCGAGTGTCATAGCCACCGCGATCACCCTCGTCGTCGCGTTCTTCGTGCGCTTCGCATTCCACAAGTTCGTGGTCTACGCGCCGCGCCGCGTCGCCGCCGCGCCCGCGACGGCCGTCGCGCCGCGCACCGGCGTCATCGACGAGCTCGACACCAAGCCCGTCGCGACCAGCGAGGTCTGATCCTCCGGTCGGTGTCAGTCGACCGCCCGCGCGAACGCCGCCATCGACATGCCGTAGTCGATGCGCACGCACGGCAGCTCGAGTTTCGGCGTGCCGACCCGCACGCGCCCGGCCTTCGTCGTGCGGGCCAGGATGAACCCGGCGTCTCGCAGACCCGCTTCGGCTGTCGCGTTGTAGTGCCCGAACGGGTAGGCCATCACCTCCGCCACACCGAGGATCCGCGCCGACTCGGTCATGTCCGCCGCGATCTGCGCCTCGGTGAGGTTCACCATCTTGCCCTTCCCGTTCGCGCCGGCTTCGTGCATGTCGTGCGTGTGCGAGCGGAGGATCACCCAGGGCGACGGCGAGGGCGGTGAGGTCCACCGTGTGATCGCGAACGACGTCGTCAGCAGTCGGTACTTCGTGACCACCGGCACGGCGAGCTCGTACCAGGTCTTGTCCGCGTCGTCGTCGGTGATGATCACCGACCGCTCGGGCAGCCACAGCGTGCCGTCGATGAAGGCGCTCAGTTCGTCCCAGGTCGGCAGGTAGAAGCCGCCGTCGGCGAGATAGGCGAGCTGCTTCTCGAAGTCGCCGATGTACGTGTAGTTGCCGCGCAGCGGGTTGTGCTCGCCGCCGGGCTTCGTCGTGAACTGGTGGTACATGAGGATCGGCACCGTGGTGCGCGACGCGGTGGCCGCGGCATCCGAGAGCCATCCGGCGTGCAGCGTGCGCTGCCGGTTGTCGCACGTGGCGAGCTGGGCGCCGTTGATGCGCTGGGTGCGGTCGAGAGCGGATGCCGCGGCCGCCGTCGCGTACCAGCCGGCGAACACGCGGCCCGCGGCGGCCGGAACGGGGAGGGTCGGGTAGAGCGCGCCGCTGGTCACGAGGGCGGGCTCGGCGGTGACACTGTCGCCGGCGAAGGTGAGCGCACAGGTCGCCGGGTCGGGGTGTGCGGCGAGCAGCCGTTCGGCGGCGGTGAGCGGCGTCGGCACGACCGTGGGGGTCGGGACCTCCGCGCTCCCGGTCGGGCCCGCGGGCGCGTCACCCTCAGCGACGCACCCGGACAGCAGCAGGGCCGTGACGGCCGCGAGCGCGGCGACGGCGTATCGATGTCTGTGCGCGCGAACGCGCAGCGGCAGTGACGCCATGATTCCCCCAGCGACGTCATCCCCAGACGTCTACCGCAGTCTATGCGCGGGCGCGCCGGGTTCCCGGGTGGGCATAGGGCCGCGGCCTAGACTGAGCCGCGCCCGCGGCGCCGCGGGAGGGCCGCGTCGGCGCGGCATCCGAGTTCCAGCCCGAAGGGGAACCATGACCCTCTCGCCCGCCGGTGCCGCATTCCGCGACGCCCGTGACTTTCTGCTCGCCCGCGGATCCGACCCGGTCGCCGCCCACGCCGAGTTCCGCTGGCCCGACGTCGGCGAGCACTTCAACTTCGCGGTCGACTGGTTCGACGGCATCGCCGAGGGCAACGACCGCGTCGCCCTGCGCGTGGTCGAGGAGGACGGCACCGAGGCGACCCGCACGTTCGAGCAGTTGCGCGTGCGATCGAACCAGGTGGCGAACTGGCTGACGGCCGCGGGCGTGCGCCGCGGCGACGCCGTCATGCTCATGCTCGACAACCGGGTGGAGCTGTGGGAGGCGATGCTCGCGATCCTGAAGCTCGGCGCCGTGATCCTGCCGACGTCGGTCGTGCTCGGCTCCGCCGATCTTGCTGAGCGCCTCGAGCGCGCGAACGTGCGGGTCGTCATCGCCGACCACGTCGACGCGGCGAAGTTCGACGAGTTCGACCTCGACCTCGTGCGGGTGAACGTGGGCGAGCACCGTGACGGCTGGCTCGATTTCGCCGCGTCGACGGATGCCGCCCCCACCCCGCCGGGCGTCGTCACCGACTCGACCGACCCTGCCATCGTCTATTTCACGAGCGGCACGACCTCGCGGCCGAAGATCGTCGAGCACACCCACGTGTCGTACCCGGTCGGCCACCTCAGCACGACGTACTGGATCGGCGTGCGCCCGGGCGACGTGCACATGACCATCAGCGCCCCCGGTTGGGGCAAGCACGCGTGGAGCCTGTTCTTCGCGCCGTGGATCGCCGAGGCATCCATCTTCGTCTTCAACTACAAGCGGTTCGATGCGGCGGCCCTCGTCGACCAGCTCGACCGGCACGGGGTGAACACCTTCTGCGCCCCGCCGACGGTGTGGCGCATGCTCATCCAGGCCGACCTCGAGAAGCGTCCCGCGGGTCTGCGCGAGCTGCTGTCGGCGGGCGAGCCGCTCAACCCCGAGGTCATCCAGACGATCGAGCGGTGGTGGGGCATCCAGATCCGCGACGGCTACGGTCAGACCGAGCTGACCGCGGTGATCGGCAACACCCCGGGCGTGCCGCTCAAGCCCGGCTCGATGGGGCATCCGCTGCCGGGCGTCGACATCGTGCTGGTCGACCCGATCACGGGCGAGGTCGCCGACGAGGGCGAGATCTGCCTGCCGCTCGAGCCCCGCCGGCCGCTGAACCTCATGACCGGCTACGTCGGCGAGCCCGACCGCACGGCGAAGGTCGAGCACGACGGCTACTACCACACGAGCGATGTCGCGACCCGGGACGCCGACGGGTTCCTGACCTTCGTCGGCCGCACCGACGACGTGTTCAAGGCGAGCGACTTCAAGGTGTCGCCGTTCGAGGTGGAGAGCATCCTGCTCGAGCACCCGGCGGTCGCCGAGGCCGGTGTCGTGGGCGCGCCCGACGCGCTTCGTCTCAACGTCGTGAAGGCCTACGTGGCCCTCGCGAAGGGCGCCGAGCCCGACGCTGAGACGGCGCGGAGCATCCTCGCGCACGCGCGCACGCACATGCCGCCGTTCATGCGCGTGCGCCGGGTGGAGTTCTTCGAGATGCCGAAGACGATCTCCGGCAAGATCCGCCGCGTCGAGCTGCGCGAGCGCGAGCAGGAGCACGAGGGAACGCGCATCACGACGGAGTTCCGCGAGCAGGACTTCCCGGGTCTGAAGGACTAAGTCAGGCGCGCGGCCGGCGGCCCGCGGCATCCATTCCGCGCCCGGTCGGCGCGGGCGGGGCGTTGCGCGTGCCGAGGTGGGGCGCGCCGAGGCCCGTGACGAACAGGTCGACCCCGAATGCGAACGCCTCGTGCGGCGGGGTGTCGTCGAGGGCGCTGCCGGCGGGCACGACCCCGAGACTGTCGAACTGCAGGCGCTGCTGCTCGTATCCGACCTGCCCGAGCACGAAGTGCAGCAGGGCGACCGCGGCGCGCCGGGAGGTCGCGGCGTCGAACCCGCCGCCGGCGATCGCGTCGGCGAGCCGGGTGACGGATGCCTCGCCCCCGAGCCCGAGCGCGAGGGTCGAGGCGACGAGCTCCGCGCCGTCGCGGTAGGCGAGCAGGGCGTCGCGGAGCGCGGCGGCTTCGGCGCGCACGGGCTCGGGCCACGCGGCATCCGTCACCGCGACCGGTCGCACGCGCGCGACGATGCGGTCGGCGAGGTCGGCGAGCAGGCTCTGCTTGTTGGGGAAGTGCCAGTAGAGGGCGCTCGGCTGCACGTCGAGGGAGGTGGCGAGCCGGCGCATGGTGAGGTCGGCGAGGCCCCACTCGTCGAGGATCGCGAGGGCGGCCAGGGCGACGCCGTCACGGGTGTGACGTCTCGGGGCGGAGTCGGCGGGCACGATGTCACTATACTGAACGCCGTTCAGGTGAACAGTGTTCAGGTAACCCGTCCCGAAGGATCCCCATGGCCGCCACCCGTCGCATCGACGCGACAGACCTCGCCCGCGTCGCCGTCTTCGCCGCCCTCATCGCCGTGCTCGGCCTGCCGGGCAGCATCAACATCGGTCCCGTGCCGATCACCCCGCAGACGCTCGGCGTCATGCTCGCGGGCGCGATCCTCGGGCCGTGGCTCGGCGCGCTCTCGGTGACCGTGCTGCTCGCGCTCGTCGCCGTGGGCCTCCCGCTCCTCGCCGGTGGCCGCGGCGGCTTCGCCGTCTTCGTGGGCCCGACCGTCGGCTACATGCTCGGCTGGATCCTCGGGGCGATCGTCATCGGACTCGTCGTGCGCATCGGTGGCCGCATCCACTGGACCACCACGATCGCGGGACTGCTGCTCGGCGGCATCGTCGCGATCTACGCGGTGGGCGTCCCGTTCGTCGCCCTGATCGTGCGCATTCCGCTGGATGCCGCGGCCATCTCATCGATCGCGTTCATCCCCGGTGACCTCATCAAGGTCGCCATCGCGACGGTCGTGGTGCTCACCCTCTGGCGTGCGTACCCGCGCGCCTTCCGGCTCGCGCCGCGCCCGGCGCCTGCGACCACGGCGGTGCCCGTGATCGCCGACGGCCAGGCATGATCGGAGCATGACCGGCATCCGACTCGAGAACGTCGGCGTCGTCGCGGGCGCCGTCGAGGTGCTGGTGGATGTCTCGCTGCACCTCGACGCCCGCACGGTCGCCGTCATCGGGGCGAACGGCTCGGGCAAGTCGACGTTCGCCCGGCTCGTGGGAGGCCTCGGGGCCGCGACATCCGGCTCACTCGGCGTGCTCGGACTCGATCCCCGGCGCGACGCCGCCGAGCTTCGGCGCCGGGTGGCGTTCGTGTTCTCGAACCCGGACGCGCAGATCGTCATGCCCACCGTGCGCGAGGACGTCGAGTTCTCGCTGCGTTCGCTGCGTCTCCCGCGCGCCGAGGCTGCGGAACGGGTCGATGCGGCACTCGACCGGTTCGGGCTGGCGCCGCTCGCCGACCGCGCGGCGCACGAGCTCTCGAGCGGTCAGAAGCAGCTGCTCGCCGTGTGCGGCGCGTTCGTGCGGCGGCCCGACCTCGTGATCGCCGACGAGCCGACGGGAATGCTCGACGCCCGCAACGCGCGTCGCGTCGCCGACCACCTGTTCGAGGCGGCCGGGCATCGGCTGCTGCTCGTCACGCACGACCTCGCGCTCGCCGCGCGCTGCGAGACGGCCGTGCTCTTTGACGGAGGGCGCCTGATCGAGGTCGGGCCTCCCGCCGAGGTCATCGCCCGGTACGACGCGATCGTGGCGGATGCCCCGTGCTGAGCCTCTACGTCGACGGTGACGGCCTGCTGCACCGCGCCCGGCCGGGCGTCAAGATCGTGCTGGTGCTCGTGGTGGTGCTGGCGATCTCGCTGCTTCCGACGGCGTGGTGGGCGCTCGCGCCCGCGGTGCTGGCGCCGGTCGCCCTGTTCCTCCTCGGCGGACTCGGGATGCCGCAGCTCGGACGCCAGCTCTGGGCGCTGCGGTGGCTCGCGGTCGTGAGCCTGATCGGACAGGTCATCTTCCTCGGCATCGAGCCCGCGGTCATCAACACCGTGCGCGTGCTCGCGGCGGTGGCGGCGGCATCCGTACTCGCACTCACGACCCGCGTGACGGCGCTGCTCGGCGCGCTCGAGGTGGGGCTCGCGCCACTGCGGTTCGTGCGGATCGATCCCGAGCGGACGGCGCTGCTGCTCGTCGTCACCTTCGCGACCATCCCCGTGCTGGCCTCCCTCGCCGGCGAGGTGCGCGAGACGCTGCGCGCCCGCGGTGCTCGGGCGACGCCCCGCGCCTTCACCGTGCCGTACGTGGTGCTCGCGCTGCAGCACGCCGACCGGCTCGGCGAGGCGCTCGCGGCCCGCGGGGTCGGCTGACCGGTGACCTCACGACGGCGGGGGCCCCGAGACCGGGACCCCCGCCGTCCTGACCGTGCTCAGCCGTCGGCTCCCGCCGGCGTCGTGGTCACCGCGGTTCCCTCGAGCTTGTTCGCCGCTTCGGCGTAGCTGTTGGTGAACGTGTCGGAGATCGTGACCTTCGACGTGTCGACGCCGATCAGCTTCTCCATCGCGAAGATCGTCTTCGGGCCACCCGCGGGCATGATCCCGTCGGGAAGGAATTGCCCCTTGTCGGTCGTGAGGCCGGCGATGTACTGGTCCTTCGTGATGGTGCTGTTCTGCACGAAGTCGGCAGGCAGCGCGTTGGCGATGTCCGTCGCGGTGTGGGTGTCGATCCAGTGCATCGTCGCGACGAGCGCGTCGACGACCTTCTGCGTCTCGTCCTGGTGGGCGGCGACCCAATCGGCGCGGCCGAGCAGGCCCGCCGCCGGCCACGCACCGCCGAGCGCCTTCTGGGCGCCGGCCGTCGTCGCGAGGTCGATCGCGGTCGAGGCGAGGTTCTTCGACTCGAGTGCGCCGACGGTCGGCTGGGTCGTCATCACGCAGTCCGCCGAGCCTCGCTGGATCGCCGCGATGGCCGTGGAGCCTGCGCCGACCGCGAGGGTCGTGTAGTCGTTGTGGGCGACGCCGGCCTGGGCGGCGATGAACTGGGTGAGCTCGTCGGTGCCCGACCCGAGGTCGGTGACGCCGAGGGTCTTGCCCTTGAAGTCGGCCGCGGAGGTGACGCCGCTCTTCGAACTGCACATCTCACGCTCACCGGGGGCGCCCGACAGCTGCACCACGTTGATGACGTTCTTGCCCTTCGACTGGAAGTCGACGGTGTGGATGTACCACGCGCCGGCGAAGTCGACCTGGCCGGAGGCCATGGCGTCCTCGGCGCCGACACCGCCGTTCTGCTCGGTCGACAGCTGCACGTTGACGCCGTACTTCTGGTAGAAGCCGAGGCTCTGGGCGAGCTGGTAGGGGAGGTAGATCTGCTTGTCGATGCCGCCGACCATGATCGTCACGGTCGGGAGGTCGGTCGATCCGGCGCTCGCGGTGGTTGATCCGCTGCCGGCGCAGCCGGCGAGCGAGAGGGTCGCGAGGCCGACGGCGGCCATGGCGAGGAGTGCGCGTTTCTTCATTGAAATGCCTTTCTGTGGATGTGATGCAGGGCGGGCCCGGGAGCACGCCGCAGGGTGTCGACGGGGTCGACGATCAGGGGGCGGATGCCGCGGTCAGATGCTCTGCGCCTCGGACCGCACAGGGGGACGCCACTTGAGCACCGCATGCTCGAGCAGCGTGATGAGGTACTCGGCGACGAGGGTGAACACGGCGATGATCGCCATGCAGGCGAACACGGTGTTCGGGTCGAAGTTGCCCTGGGCCTGGCTGATGATCAGGCCGATGCCCTTCTGCGCCCCGAGCACCTCCGCGACGAGGGCGCCGATGATGGCGAACCCGAACGCGGTGTGCAGGCTCGCGATGATCCAGGTCATCGCCGACGGGATGGTGACGTGCCGCGCGACCTGCAGCGGGGTCGCCCCGAGCACGCGCACGTTGGAGACGAGGTTCTGGTCGACCTCGCGCACGCCCTGGAACGCATTGAAGAACACCGCGAAGAAGACGAGCACCGCCGCCAGCAGCACCTTCGGGAAGATCCCGAGGCCGAACGCGACGATGAAGATCGAGCCGAGCACGATGCGGGGGATCGAGTTGAGCACCTTGATGTACGGGCCGAACACCGCCGACAGGTAGCGGTTCGTCCCCAGCAGGATGCCGAGGATGACGCCCACGACGGTGCCCAGCGCGAAGCCGTAGAGGGCTTCCTGCACCGTGACCCAGAGGTTCTCCCAGATCGAGCCGAACGCCGTTCCGACGGTGAACAGCCGCACCAGGCTGTCCCAGATGCCGCTCGGCTGGCCGAAGAAGAACGGATCGACCCAGCCGAGCTCGGTGAACAGCTGCCAGCCGCCGATGACCACGACGGCGAGCAGGATGCGTCCGATCCACACCCAGGCGATGCGGCGGCGCCGGCTGGCGCGCGCGGCGGACTGGATGCTCGTCTCGGATGCGGCGGCGGCGCCCGGCAGGCTCACGGCGGTCATGCCGCATCCGCCGTCCGTGCGTACGCGCGAGTGACCTCGTCGCGCAGCGACTGCCAGATCTGGCCCTGCAGCTCGAGGAACCGCGCCTCGTGGCGGATCTCCTGTACGTCGCCGCGGGGTCGGGGCAGGTCGATGTCGAACACGTCCTTGACGGTGCCGGGACTCGTGGTCATGATCACCACGCGGTCCGCCAGGGCGACGGCCTCATCGAGGTCGTGTGTGATGAACAGCACCGAGGGCCGGTACTCCTCCCACAGCGCCAGCAGCTCGGTCTGCATGATCGCCTTGGTCTGCACGTCGAGGGCGCCGAACGGCTCGTCCATCAGGAGGATGCGCGGGTTGTTGATCAGGGCGGCCGCCATCGCGACGCGCTTGCGCATGCCGCCGGAGAGCTGGTGCGGGTAGCGGTCCTCGAAGCCGGCGAGGCCGACACGTCGGATCCAGTCGCGCGCGAGCACCGTCGCCTGTGCCCGCGGCATGCCCTTGAGCACGGGCCCGATCTTCACGTTGTCGAGCACGGTCTTCCAGGGGAAGAGCGAGTCGGCCTGGAACATGAAGCTGACGCCGTCGGTGATGCCGTCGACCCGCGTGCCGCCGACCGACACGTGCCCGGCGCTCGGTTTGTCGAGACCGGACACCTGTCCGAGGGTCGTCGACTTGCCGCATCCTGTCGGTCCGACGATGGCGCAGAACTGGCCGGGTTCGACGGTGAGCGACACGTCGCGGATCGCGGTGAACGCCTCGCCCTTCGGGGTGAGGAAGCGCTTGGTGAGTCCGACGATGTCGATGCGCGCGCCGTCGTCGCGATGGCCGGGGCCGCGCGAGGGGGTGTCGTCCATGGCAAGACCTCTCTGTCTTGGTGAGCGGGAACCTCCGGGGAGGAGTGGACCCATCGTGCGAGAGCGGACGCCGCGTCGTCGCGGTTCTGCGGGTTCGTCTCCTTGTGCCCGTTGCGCGGCTTCTGCGCGTTTCGCGCACCGGTGCGCCTTGCCATCGGTGCGTCGAGGACTCACAATCACTGGGTGCGACGGCGCATGCGGAAGATCTCGAGCCAGATCCTGTTGGCCCAGGTGGTGATCCTCACCGCCTCGATGGCGTTCGGGTTCTTGCTGCTCACGCAGACGGTGCGCGCCAACCTCGATCGCGATTTCGAGGCGCGGGCGGCCGCGATCGCGCAGACGGTCGCGAGCGTGCCGATGGTGCAGCAGTGCATGGTGCCCGGGGCGGCTGCGGCGTGCGCCGGCCAGCTGCAGGAGTACGCGACAGCGACGATGTCCTCGACGGGCGCGTCGTACGTGGTGCTGATCGACATGCAGGGAATCCGACACTCCCACCCCGACCCGTCACTGGTGGGGCAGCGGGTGAGCGAGTCGGTGATGGCTGCGGACGGTCAGGTTCATCTGGGCATCAACTCGGGATCGCAGGGTCTCACCGCGAACGCGCGGGTGCCGCTGTTCAGCCCGGCCGACGTCGTCATCGGCGAGGTGTCGGTGGGCATCCAGGAGAGCTCCGTGTCGAGCGAGCTCGTGCGGGAGCTGCCGTCCTACGGGCTGTGGTTCGCCGTGGCGCTGCTGTTCGGTGCGGTGGCGTCGTGGTTTGTCGCGCGCCGCATGAAGAAGCGAACCTTCGGACTCGAGCTCGATGAGATCGCCCGGCTGCTGCAGGAGCGCGAGGCGACGCTGCACGGCATCCGCGAGGGGGTGCTCGCGCTCGACCCGGCGGGCCGCATCAGCGTCGTGAACGACGCCGCGCGCCGGCTGTTGAATCTTCCGGATGCCGCGGCCGGCCGGCCGCTTGTCGAGGTGGTCGCTGCGGGGGAGCTGCGCGACATCCTCATCGATCCGTCGGTCGGGGTCGATGAACTGTTCGTGACCAGCGAGCTGTGCCTGGTCGTGAACCGCATGCCCGTGGTGCTGCGCGGCAAGCCGCATGGCACGGTCATCACCCTGCGGGACCGCACCGACCTCGAGGGGCTCGCGCGCGAGCTCGACGGGCAGCGCAGTCTGACGGAGTCGCTGCGTGCCCAGCAGCACGAGTTCACCAATCGTCTGCACGCGATCGCGGGCCTGCTCGAGCTCGGTCGTCCCGTGGATGCGCTGTCGTACCTCAACGAGCTACGGGGCACGTCGGCCGATTTCGACGAATCCGTGAGGTCGCGCATCGCGGTGCCGCAGATCGTCGGACTGCTGCTCGGCAAGGCCGCCGAGGCGAGCGAGCGCGGCGTCGAGCTCGTCATCGCCCCCGACTCGCACCTCGACGCCGACGCCCGACACGTGCAGGCCCTGACGACCGTGCTAGGCAACATGATCGACAACGCCTTCGACGCGCTGATGCCCGTCGCGGCGCCGCGGTTCGTGGAGGTGCGCATCGTCGAGTCGCCGGTCGCGATCGAGGTCTCGGTGGCCGACAACGGCATCGGCATCCCCGAGTCGGAGCGTCCGCAGGTGTTCGACCGCGGGTTCACCACGAAACGCTCGGCGCACTCCACGCACGGCGGGCTCGGGCTCGCGCTCGTGATGAACGCAGTCACCCGCATCGGGGGCACGGTCGAGGTCGAGGTCGACGGCGGAACGCGCTTCACCGTGACCCTGCCGACCGCAGTGGCTGCGGAGGTGGGCGGATGAGCGAGGCGGTGATCGAGGTCGTGGTCGTCGACGACGACTACCGCGTCGCGACGGTGCACGCGGGGTTCGTCGATCGCGTCCCCGGGTTCCGCGTGGTCGGCATGGCCCACAGCGCGGCCGAGGCGCGGCGCGTGATCGACGAGAAGCGTCCGCATCTCGTGCTGATGGACATCTACCTGCCCGACGGCGACGGCCTCGACGTGGTGCGCGACCTCGCCGCCGAGGCTCACGCGCCGTCGGTGATCGTCGTGTCGGCGGCGAAGGACGTCGAGTCGATCCGCACGGCTCTGCGACTGGGGGCGGTGCACTACATCAGCAAGCCCTTCGGGTTCGCAGCGCTCGTCGAGCGACTCATCGCCTTCCAGCGCACGCTGGGGGAGATCGCGGCGCTTCCCGAGGAGTCGACGCAGGACGACATCGATCGGCTGTTCGGGGCGCTGCGACCGCCCGAGCCGGCCGTCAGGCCGCGGGTGCCCTCGATGGCTCCGACCGTGAAGCTCGTGTTCGACCGCATCGCGCACAGCGGCGTCGACGGGGCATCCGCCGCGCAGGTCGCCGCCGAGGCGGGCATCTCACGCGCGACGGCCCAGCGCTACCTCTCGCAACTCGAGCAGTCCGGCCACATCGTGCTCACCCTCCGCTACGGCAGCACCGGGCGGCCCGAGCACGTGTACACGACCCCGGCGGCCCGACTCGTGCGCTGAGCTCAGTCGTCCTGCTCGGTCGGGCGCAGCAGCAACTCGTTGATCGTCTGGTGGCGCGGACGCGTCACGATGTACGAGATCGCGTCCGCGACATCCTGCGCCTGCAGCGGCTGCATCGCCGACAGGCGCTGCTGCTGCACCTCGCGGATCTCGGGACGCAGGTGGTCGCGCAGCTCGGTCGCGACGGCACCAGGCTCGACGACGCCGACCCGCAGGTGGCGGCGGCTGAACTCCTGCCGGAACGACTCGCTGAAGGCGCCCACGCCGTGCTTGGTGAGGTTGTAGACGCCGGAGCCGCGCTTGACCTGGCGGCCCGCTGTCGACGAGATGTTCACGAGGTCGGCGACCCGGCGCGGTTCGCTCTCGGCGGCCGCGAGCAGGTGGGGGAGGGCCGCCTCGGTCACCGACAGCAGTGCGGTGAGGTTGAGGTCGATCATGCGATCCCACTCGTCGATCGGCGCGTGCTCGACCGGCCCCAGCAGCATCACGCCGGCGTTGTTCACGAGGATGTCGAGGCGCCCGAGCTCGGCGACCGTGCGGGCCACCGCGGCGCGGGCCTGCTCGCGGTCGGTGATGTCGGCCTCGATCGCGACGGCCGTGCCCCCGGCCGCGGCGATCTCTTCCGCGAGCGACGCGAGACGGTCGGCGCGGCGGGCGACGAGGGCCACGGCGGAGCCGTCGGCGGCGAGGGTGCGGGCGGTGGCCTCCCCGATTCCGCTGGAGGCTCCGGTGACGAGGGCGACGGTTCCGGTGAGGGTGCTCATACCGCCAGGCTATGCCCGCGGCATCCTCACGCGACGATGCCGGCGCGACGCGCGGCCGCGACCGCCTCGAAGCGGCTGCTCGCGTCGAGCTTGTGCATCGCGGATGACACGTAGGCCTTCACCGTCGCCTCGGTGAGGCCGAGGGCCTCGGCGATCTGGCTGTTGCGGCGGCCGAGCGCGAGCTGGGTGACCATGTCGACCTCGCGGGGCGAGAGCCGCGGGGCGACGAGCTCGGTCGGGGCGGGCAGCAGCAGTCGGCCGATCGCGTCGATGCGCGCCAGCAGCTCGGGGTCCTGCACGACGCGGCTGAGCTCTCGCAGTTCGGCGGCCGCCTCCCGCACTTCCTGGCGTTCCCGCGACGGGGCATCGGCGGCGGCCGAGAGTGCTGCCGCCTGCCGCAGCTCGCTCACCCGGCGCTCCACCTCCGCGGCGACCGTGAACTCCCACGCGAGGTTCTGCGCGGCCGACACGGTGCGGCGCACGATGTCGCCGCCGAACTGTGTGGCGACGCGCTCGCCGACGTAGAGCACGGCCCGCACCCGGTCGCCGACGATCGCCGGCACGGCCAGCAGCGACACGATCGCCTCGCCGCTGACCTCGCGGTCGTAATGGTGGGTGATCGCCGTCGAGCGCTCGTACTGGGTCGCCGCGACCGGCCGTCGGTCGACCATGGCCTTGCCGCCGACCCCGTGGGCGGGTTCGATGAGCACTCCCGCGAGGGTGTGGCTGTGCGCGCCGACGAACGCGTCGAGACGGGCGCCGCCGGGGGTGGCGTACGCACCGAAGGTGATGCTGGCGCCCGTGTCGCGGCGCAGGGTGCGCAGCGTCGCGAGCAGGGCATCGCGGGGGGCGAGCGGCGACGTCATCGTCTCCACATCACTACCTCCTTTGGACGGTAGTCGAGCGCGTCGGTGCGTTCGTAGCGTTGAAGCTAGCAGGGCCGAACCCCGGGTTTCGCTATGAGTATCCGCTCACGCCGATGTGAACGGATGCCCCGTGGCCCCGGTCCTGCGGGTCTATCCACAACACAAAGGAGTGTTCATCGTGAGCAACCAGACCGACATCATCTCGCGCCCGACGTTCGTCGCCGGTGTCGCCGACCCGGGCGCTCTCGGCCTCGCCGCGTTCGCCCTCACGACGTTCGTGCTGAGCGTCGCCAACGCGGGGTGGATCCCCGACGCCGGGGCCGGCGCGCTGGCCCTCGCCCTGTTCTACGGCGGCATCGCCCAGCTGCTCGCCGGCATGTGGGAGTTCGTGAAGGGCAACACGTTCGGCGCCGTCGCGTTCACCTCGTACGGCTCGTTCTGGCTGGCCGTGTGGTTCCTGCTGACGAACGACGCGCTCGCCAAGGCGGCCGGCGCCGACGGACTCGCCGTCTTCTTCCTGGCGTGGACGATCTTCACCTTCTACATGACCATCGGCGCCATCAAGGCGAGCCGCATCGTGCTGCTGGTGTTCATCGCCCTGCTGATCACGTTCGTGCTCCTCACGATCGGCGCGTTCAGCGGCAGCGCGACCGCGACCAACATCGGCGGCGTCGTCGGTCTCGTGACCGCCGTGCTCGCCTGGTACGGCTCCGCGGCATCCGTCATCAACTCGACCTGGGGACGCACCGTCCTCCCGATCGGCGCCCCGAAGGCGAGCTGACCGTGTCGACCATCGAGCACGCCTCCGCGATCGAGAACCTCGCGCACGAGAACCGGCGGTTCCCGCCGAGCCCCGAGTTCGCGGCGGCCGCCAACGTGACCGCCGACATCTACCGGGAGGCGGATGCCGACCGGCTCGCCTTCTGGGCGGACAAGGCGGCGCGGCTGGACTGGGCCGAGCCCTGGACCCAGGTGCTCGACTGGAGCGACCCGCCGTTCGCGAAGTGGTTCGTCGGGGGCCGGCTGAACGTGGCGGTGAACTGCCTCGACCGCCACGTGGCGGCCGGCCTCGGCGACCGGGTCGCGTATCACTTCGAGGGCGAGCCGGGCGACACCCGCACCATCACCTACCGCGAGCTCACCGAGCGGGTGTGCCAGGCGGCGAACACGCTCACCGCGCTCGGCGTGCAGGAGGGCGACCGGGTCGCGATCTACATGCCGATGATCCCCGAGACGATCATCGCGATGCTGGCCTGCGCCCGCATCGGGGCACCGCACACCGTGGTGTTCGGCGGCTTCTCGGCCGAGGCGCTGCGCACGCGCATCCTCGACTGCGACGCCCGGGTCGTGATCACCGCTGACGGCGGCTACCGCAAGGGCTCTGCGGTGGCGTTGAAGCCGGCGGTCGATGAGGCGCTGACCGGATGCCCCGACGTGAGGTCCGTGCTGATGGTGCGCCGCACCGGACAGGACGTGGCCGTCACCGAGGGTCGCGACCTGTGGTGGCATGAGAGCGTCGACCGCGCCAGCACGTCGCACGATGCGCAGGCGTTCGATGCGGAGCATCCGCTCTATGTCATGTACACCTCGGGCACGACCGGCAAGCCGAAGGGCATCCTGCACACGAGCGGCGGGTACCTCACCGGGTGCTCGTTCACCCAGTGGGAGACCTTCGACCTCAAGCCCGAGACCGACGTCTACTGGACGGCGGCCGACATCGGGTGGGTGACCGGCCACAGCTACATCGTCTACGGTCCCCTGTCGAACGCGACGACCTCGGTGCTCTACGAGGGCACACCCGACACGCCCCACCAGGGGCGCTGGTGGGAGATCGTGCAGAAGTACGGCGTCACGACGCTGTACTGCGCGCCGACGGCGATCCGCACGTTCATGAAGTGGGGTCACCAGATCCCCGAGGGGTACGACCTGTCGAGCCTGAAGCTCATCGGGTCGGTGGGTGAGCCCATCAACCCCGAGGCGTACATGTGGTACCGCGCGCACATCGGCGGCAACCGGGTGCCCGTGATCGACACGTGGTGGCAGACCGAGACGGGCTCGATCATGATCAGCCCGCTCCCGGGCATCACGGCCGGCAAGCCCGGCGCGGCCATGAGCGCGATGCCGGGCATCGGCGTCGACGTGGTCGACGAGCAGGGCGAGTCGGTCGGCAACGGCCAGGGTGGCTACCTGGTGCTGACCGAGCCGTGGCCGTCGATGCTGCGCACGATCTGGGGCGACCCGGAGCGGTTCAAGGAGACCTACTGGTCGCGGTTCCCGGGTCGCTACTTCGCGGGCGACGGGGCCAAGCGCGACGAGGACGGCGACCTGTGGCTGCTGGGTCGCGTCGACGACGTGATGAACGTGTCGGGTCACCGCCTCTCGACGACCGAGATCGAGTCGGCACTCGTGTCGAACCCGAAGGTCGCCGAGGCGGCGGTGGTGGGGGTCGACGACCCCGTGACCGGTCAGGCGGTCGCTGCATTCGTGATCCTGCGCAAGGAGGCCGGAGACGGAGGTGACCACGTGACCCGTGAGCTGCGAGAGCACGTGGCCAAGGAGATCGGCAAGATCGCCCAGCCCCGTCAGATCATGGTCGTCGCCGAGCTGCCGAAGACGCGCTCGGGCAAGATCATGCGTCGCCTCCTGCGTGACGTCGCCGAGAACCGGCCCGTGGGTGATGTGACCACCCTCGCCGACTCGGGCGTCATGGACGCGATCAAGACCGGCATGCAGTCTGGTGCTCACGACGACTGATCCGGCCTGACGCGCAGGGGCCGGCTTCGCGGATGCCGCGGCGCCGGCCTTTGCGCGTGCGGTCAGCGCATTCCGGTGCGCACCCACCGCTGGACACGCCAGATGCCGTTATAGAGGTTCCACGGCGCGAGGTCGAAGGTGTCCCAGCGCTGGCCGACATGCGCCGTCCAATCCGGGATGCGTCCGCAGCACACGCGGTGACCGAACGCACGGAAGAGCGCGTTGCAGAGTGCCTTATGCATAGTTGTTGCCTCTCATGATTCGCTGGCCCCGAGCGGGGCTAGCGTGGGCAACGACTCATGCGGCGATCGTAGACCTTGTGATGTCGGATGTGGGCGGGAAGATCCGTGTGTGTCCACGTCTTCCCTCGGTCCGACGAGCGTGTGGTGCATGTTCTGTTCGAGGCACGTGACTCGACTTCTCGCAGAAGCTGACACGCCGCGCTATTGCGCTCCGTCGTGCGCGAAGGCCGGTCAGGACGAACGTCGCGCGCGGCGTGGCGGTGTTGCCGGGAACAATGTGCAGGTGACGTCTGCCGCGCACTGGCGTCTGGCAGTGGGTGAGCGCCACATGGTCGGCAGTCTTGTCGATGGGCTTGCCCGGTGCGAAACGACGGGAAAAGTTCGCTACGACACGCTCATCGAGGCCTGGGTCGCGGCCTTCGTCGATTTCGCGGATGACGCCGGGCTTGCCGCATTTGTGTGCGGGGAGTGTCACGGTGCGCACCTCGGACACCCTCGGCGCAAGGACGGCCGTGCGGGAATCCGTGTGGCACGTCGCTCATATGATGCGGCGCTTGCGCAGATGTTCTCGACCATTCGAGAGCTACGCGAGCAGGCGCGGCCGCAGGGCAAAGCAAAACCCCCGCCATGTAGAAGCTAGGCGAGGGTTTCTGGGACCGTTGTAACGACGGTCCGTGTGGCTCCGACGGGCGTCGATCCCGTGACCTCACGATTTTCAGTCGTGCGCTCTACCAACTGAGCTACAGAGCCGCGCGGCATATCTGCCGCGTCCTAGACGAAGGGCCCTCTGCTAAGAAAGGGCCCGTCGCTCGGAGCGACCCTGACGGGACTTGAACCCGCGACCTCCGCCGTGACAGGGCGGCACGCTAACCAACTGCGCTACAGGGCCATGCTTGTTAAGTTGTGTGCCGGTGAGTGTGACCCCAACGGGATTCGAACCCGTGCTACCGCCGTGAAAGGGCGGCGTCCTAGGCCGCTAAACGATGGGGCCGGGCGAAACTCGACATCCCGAGGGATTCGGCGGTCACGCTTGCCGACGCTCAAGCATACGCAAACGAACGCCGTTGCACCAAACCGAGCGATCATGCGATTCGTGGCAGCCCCGCGTGGGCTCCCGCAGCCTCCTGCTCCACCCCGCAGAATGACGAAGGCGTGCGGTCAACCTTCAACCTGTGCTTGATTCCTTCGTGAAGGTGACGCATGTTATTAGTGATGCAGATGTGACTCGAGCACCGAAGGGATGCCTCGTGACCGACGACACCACTCAGGTGGACCACACCGACGAGTGCGATTGCGCGCCCTCCGCGCGTGAGCAGCGCGCGCTGTGGCCCGACGTGAGCCGTCGCGCGCTCTTCGGTGCGGGGGCACTCGGCATCGTCGCCGTCGGCGCGGTCGCTTCCGGGTTCTCGACTCCCGCCTTCGCCGCCGACTACCCCAGCTGGGCCGACGTGCAGGCGGCGAAGAACAACGAGGCCGCGAAGCAGTCCGAGATCACGAAGATCAACGGCCTCATCTCGCAGCTGAACACGCAGGTCACGCAGACGCAGGCGGCCGCCGATCAGGCGTCGCAGGTCTTCTACACCGCGCAGCAGGCGTTCTTCGACGCGAGCCAGAAGGCCGCCGACATCCAGGATCAGGCCGACAAGCAGTCCGCCGCCGCCCTCGAGGCGGCGAACCAGGCCGGTCGCCTGGCAGCGCAGCTCTACCGCTCCGGTGGCGACAACGCGTCGCTGCAGATCTTCTTCGCCGGATCCGCCGCGGGGGCCAACGATCTCCTCGCCCGCCTCGGCACGATGGACCGCCTGCTGCAGCGCAACAACGACGTCTACACGAACGCGGTCACCGCGCAGAACCTCGCGCAGTCGCTCAGCGACCAGGCCAAGGTGCAGGCCGATGAGCGCGACAAGCTCCAGCAGCAGGCCAATGACGCGATGACCGCGGCGCAGAACGCCGCCCAGGCGGCGCAGGCCGCCCTCGCGAACCAGCAGAGCCATCTGCAGGACCTCCAGGCCCAGCTGCAGGCGCTGCAGGATCAGACCGCCAAGACCGTCGCCGACTACCAGGCCGGGGTCGAAGCCGCACGCAAGGCCGCCGAGGCGGCGGCCGCGGCGGCAGCGGCGGCGGCCGCGAAGGCCGCCCAGGAGGCCGCGCAGGGCGGCGGCGGTGGCGGAGGCGGCGGCGCCTCGTCGAGCGGGTGGGCCCGCCCCGCGAACGGGCCGATGACCTCGCCCTACGGCCCCCGCTACGCCCAGTGCGGTCCGTCGTACTGCGCCAGCAGCTTCCACTACGGTCTCGACATCGCCAACGGCACGTGCGGCTTCCCGATCTTCGCGGCCAGCGCCGGCACGGTCGTCCACGCCGGCCCCAACGGCGGCTACGGCAACTACGTCAAGATCGACCACGGCGGCGGCATCGGCACGGGGTACGCGCACATGCAGAACGGCGGCATCCTCGTGTCCTACGGCCAGCAGGTCTCGGCCGGCCAGGTCATCGGGCGCGGCGGCGAGACCGGCAACGCGTTCGGATGCCACCTTCACTTCGAGTTCTACGTCAACGGATCGCCGAAGAACCCGCAGCCCCTCATGGCGCAGCGCGGCATCAACATCTAGTCGACACGGCGAAGGGGGCGGATGCCGCGGCATCCGCCCCCTTCGTCATGTCGGGGTGAGGGCGCTCAGTGCCCTTCGGCCTCGAAGCGCGCGAACGCCTCGGAGACGAGCCGCTCGGCCTCGGCCGCATCGGCCCACTCGTCGACCTTGACCCACTTGCCGGGCTCGAGGTCCTTGTAGTGCTCGAAGAAGTGGGTGATCTCCTTCTGCGTGTACTCCGGGATGTCGGCGACGTCCTGGATGTGCGCCCAGCGGGGGTCCTTGGCGAGCACGGCCACGACCTTGTCGTCGCCGCCGGCCTCGTCGCTCATCTTCAGCACGCCGACCGGGCGCACCTTGGCGCCGACGCCGGGTGCGAGCTCCTGGTCGAGCAGCAGCAGCACGTCGAGCGGGTCGCCGTCCT
This sequence comes from Microbacterium sp. 71-23, assembly GCF_001897265.1. Lineage (NCBI taxonomy): Bacteria > Bacillati > Actinomycetota > Actinomycetes > Micrococcales > Microbacteriaceae > Microbacterium > Microbacterium sp. 71-23. The sequence continues at coordinate 125,219 of NZ_MKSL01000008.1, read as the reverse complement.
CGCCGAGCGTGTTCTCGAAGAACCCGTAGTTCGCCGGGTAGCCGAACACCGTGTAGAGGATGCGGTCGAGGAACACCCGGCCGGTCTCGTGGTCGACCTCGTACTTCACGCGGCTGCCGCGCGGGATCTCGATGACGGCGTCGTATGCGCCCATGTGCGTGCTCCTTAGATCAGGGGCTGGGATGCCGCCCCTCAGCCTAGTGCGGCGGCCTCGGCGACATCGGGGCGGGCGTCACGAGCCGTCGGGTGCGCTCGCGCGCCGCGTTCGCGCCGCCCTACGGTAAAGGCATGCCCGCACTGGATCCCGCCGTCGCCGAGGTGCGCCTCGCGGTGCGCACGGCACTCTCGGGTGTGGAGGCGACGTCGGTCGTCATGGCGCTCTCGGGCGGACCCGACTCCCTCGCCCTCGCCGCCGCGACCGCGTTCGAGGCGCCGAAGCTCGGCATCGCCGCGACCGCGGTGATCGTCGACCACGCGCTGCAGCCGGGGTCGGATGCCGCCGCCTCCCGCGCCGCCGATCAGGCGCGTGCGCTCGGGCTCGTCGCCCGCATCGTGCGGGTCGAGGTGACCGCAGCGGGTGACGGGCCGGAGGCGGCCGCGCGCTCCGCGCGCTACCGCGCGCTCACCGGGGCCGCGGCCGACCTCGGCGCGGCGGCCGTGCTCCTCGGACACACACTCGACGACCAGGCCGAGACCGTGCTGCTGGGCCTCGCCCGCGGAGCGGGCGCCACGAGCCTCGCCGGCATGGCCGCCGTGCGGCGGGACGAGGCATCCGGGGTTCTGCTGGTGCGGCCGCTGCTCGCGGTGCGCCGCGCGACCACTCTCGCCGCGTGCGCGGCGGCGGGCCTCGAGCCCTGGCACGATCCGCAGAACGCCGACCCGGCATTCGCACGGGTGCGAGTGAGGGAGCTGGTGCTGCCGGTGCTCGAGCGCGAGCTCGGCCCGGGCGTCGCCGAGGCCCTCGCCCGCACCGCCGACCAGTTGCGCGAGGACACGGCCGCCTTCGACGAGATGATCGACGAGACCATCGAGGACATCGTCGAGCACGCCGAAGCGGGCATCTCCGTCTCGGTCGGCGCGCTCGCCGCGAATCCTCCGGCGCTACGCCACCGCATCATCCGCCACGTCGTGGCGAGCGAGTTCGGTCAGAGCCTCACCCGCACGCAGACCCTCGCGGTCGCCCGCCTCGTCACCGACTGGGCAGGGCAGGGACCCCTCGACCTGCCCGGCTGCCGGGCTCGCCGCGTCGGCGCCCGCATCGAGTTCACCGCCGCAGGGCCCCCCTCCTAGACTCGACCCATGCGCGCCGTCGACCTCGCCTCCGACCTCGAGACCGTTCTCGCGACCGAGGAGGAGATCCGCGCGAAGCTCGACGAGATCGCCACTCAGGTGGCGGTCGACTACGAGGGCAAGGAGCTCGTGCTCGTCGGCGTGCTCAAGGGCGCCGTCATGGTGATGGCCGACTTCGCCCGGGCGCTGCCGATGCTCGTTCCCATGGACTGGATGGCCGTCTCCTCATACGGCGCCGGCACCAAGTCGAGCGGCGTCGTGCAGATCCGCAAAGACCTCGACACCGACATCCACGACAAGCACGTGCTGATCGTCGAGGACATCATCGACTCCGGCCTCACCCTCAGCTGGCTGCTCGAGAACTTCGCCGCCCGCGGCGCCGCATCCGTCGAGGTCTTCGCCCTGTTCCGCAAGCCGGATGCCGCGAAGGTGCACGTCGACTGCCGCTACGTCGGCTTCGAGATCCCGAACGAGTTCGTCGTCGGCTACGGACTCGACTACGCCGAGAAGTACCGAAACCTGCGTGACGTCGCGGTTCTCGCCCCCCACGTCTACGCCTGACGCGTCGTCGGGCGGCCGGGCCGCGGCATCCGGATTCGCCCAGTTCGCCGTGGGCGAATGCACAGACCCGCCATAGTGGGCGAGCGCTAACCTGAGGGAACCGTTCACGAGGCGGAACGTCGACGAAAGGCGCTCGGGCGCAGGCTCGAATCATGGACTTCAAGAAGATCACCCGCAATCCGATCATCTACGTGCTGCTGATCGGTCTGCTGCTCATCATCGGGTTCTCCCTCATCTCGAGCCTCGGCGGAGCCAAGCAGATCTCGACGCAGGAGGGTCTCAACCTCCTCAAGGGCGGAACCGTCAGCAAGGTGGTCAACACCGACGGCGACCAGCGCGTCGACCTCACCCTCTCGACCCCCTACAACGGCTCGAGCGATGTGCAGTTCTACTACGTGAACGCCCGCGCGACCGACGTGGTCAACGCGATCGACGCGGCCAACCCCTCGGGCGGCTACAACGACGTCGTGCCGCGCACCACCTGGCTCGACAGCCTGCTCTCGCTCGCCGTGCCCTTACTCCTCCTCGGCCTCGTGTTCTGGCTGCTGCTGTCGATGTCGCAGGGGGGCGGCAGCAAGATCATGCAGTTCGGCAAGTCGCGAGCGAAGCTCGTCACCAAGGAGACCCCGACGGTCACCTTCGACGACGTCGCCGGCTCCGACGAGGCGATCGAGGAGCTGCAGGAGATCAAGGACTTCCTGAAGGACCCGACGAAGTTCCAGGCGCTCGGTGCCCGCATCCCGAAGGGCGTGCTGCTGTACGGCCCTCCCGGAACCGGCAAGACCCTGCTCGCCCGCGCCGTCGCCGGCGAGGCGGGCGTGCCGTTCTACTCGATCTCGGGCTCGGACTTCGTCGAGATGTTCGTCGGCGTCGGCGCGAGCCGCGTGCGCGACCTGTTCAACCAGGCCAAGGAGAGCGCGCCCGCCATCATCTTCATCGATGAGATCGACGCGGTCGGACGCCATCGCGGCGCCGGACTGGGCGGCGGGCACGACGAGCGCGAGCAGACGCTCAACCAGATGCTCGTCGAGATGGACGGCTTCGACCCGAAGGCCAACGTCATCGTCATCGCGGCGACCAACCGTCCCGACATCCTCGACCCGGCCCTGCTGCGACCCGGCCGCTTCGACCGCCAGATCGGCGTCGACGCCCCCGACCTGAAGGGCCGCAAGAAGATCCTCGAGGTGCACGGGCGCGGGAAGCCCCTCTCCGACAGCGTCGACCTCGAGGTCATCGCCCGCAAGACCCCCGGGTTCACCGGTGCCGACCTCGCCAACGTTCTCAACGAGGCGGCGCTGCTGACGGCCCGCTCGAACGCGCAGCTCATCGACATGCGCGCCCTCGATGAGGCCATCGACCGCGTGATCGCCGGACCTCAGCGCCGCACGCGCGTGATGAAGGACAAGGAGAAGCTCATCACCGCGTACCACGAGGGCGGCCACGCCCTCGCCGCGGCGGCGATGAACCACACCGACCCCGTCACGAAGGTCACGATCCTCCCGCGCGGCAAGGCGCTCGGCTACACGATGGTGCTGCCGCTCGACGACAAGTACTCGATCACCCGCAACGAGCTGCAGGACCAGCTCACCTACGCGATGGGCGGTCGCGTGGCTGAGGAGATCGTGTTCCACGACCCGACCACGGGCGCCTCGAACGACATCGAGAAGGCCACCGGCATCGCCCGCAAGATGGTCACCGAGTACGGCATGACCACCGACGTCGGTCCCGTGAAGCTCGGCTCGAGCTCGGGTGAGATGTTCCTCGGACGCGACATGGGTCACGGCCGCGACTACTCCGACGAGCTCGCCGAGCGCGTCGACGTGCAGGTGCGCGACCTCATCGAGCAGGCCCACAACGAGGCCTACCAGGTGATCAACGACAACCGCGACGTGCTCGACAAGCTCGCCCTCGCGCTCCTCGAGAAGGAGACGCTCGACCACCTCGAGCTCGCCGAGATCTTCAAGGACGTGCGCAAGCTGCCCGAGCGCCCCCAGTGGCTCTCGAGCACGAAGCGCCCGGTCTCGGCGCTGCCGCCGGTCGACGTGCCGCGCCGTCGCGAGCAGGAGGGCGTCGCCGCCCAGACCGAGGCCGCCGACGAGGGGGCTGCAGCGAAGAAGGCTCCGCGCCAGCGTCCGACCGGACAGGCCCGCCCCGCGACCGCGTAGGCTCGGCGCATGGCCGTCGACCGTGCACGTGTCGCCGCGCTCGTGAGGGAGCTCCTCGAGGCGATCGGCGAGAACCCCGACCGACCCGGACTCCGGCAGACGCCTGAACGTGTGGCCGACGCCTACGGCGAGTTCTTCGCCGGGGTCGACGCCGATCCCGCGGCAGCTCTCTCCCGCACCATCTCGATCAGCCGTGGCCCCGCGCCCGACACACTGCCGAGCGGCGCCGTCATGCTGCGCGACATCGACTTCCGTTCGGTCTGCGAGCACCACCTGCTGCCGTTCCGCGGCCGGGCGCACCTGGCCTACCTCCCCGCCGAGAAGGTCGTGGGCCTCGGTGCTCTGCCGCGCGTGGTCGAGGTGCTGTCGGCCCGACCGCAGGTGCAGGAGCGCCTCGGCGAGCAGATCGCCGACACCATCGCCGACGGGCTCGACGCCCGTGGGGTGCTCGTCGTGCTCGACGCGGTGCACGGCTGCGTCACCTCCCGCGGCGAACGGCAGCCCGACGCGTCCACCGTCACGATCGCCGCACGCGGAGCGCTCGCCGAGCCCGCCGCCCGCGCCGAGCTCATCGCCCTGATCGGAGCGCACCGCTGATGGGATGCCTCGTCATGGGCATCGTGAACGCGACCCCCGACTCGTTCAGCGACGGCGGTCGCTACCTCGACCCCGACCTCGCCGTCGCCCACGGGCTGCGGCTGCGCGAGCTCGGCGCCGACATCCTCGACATCGGCGGCGAGTCGACACGGCCCGGTGCCGTGCGCGTCACCCCCGAGATCGAGCAGGAGCGGGTGCTGCCGGTCGTGCACGCGCTCGCCGCCGCAGGAGCCGTCGTGAGCATCGACACCATGAACGCCTCGACCGCGGTCGCGGCCGTCGCCGCCGGTGCGCGCATCGTCAACGACGTGTCGGGCGGTCTCGCCGACCCCGATCTGCTCGCGGCCGTCGCCGCCACCGGCGCCGACGTGGCGCTCGGGCACTGGCGCGGCCACTCCGACGACATGTACGCGCAGGCCCAGTACGACGACATCGAACGCGAGGTCGCCGCAGAGCTCGTCGGACGGGTCGAGGCGGCGGCCGCGGCGGGCATCAACCCGGCCCGTGTCATCCTCGACCCGGGTCTCGGCTTCGCCAAGCGCGGCGACCAGAACTGGCGGGTGCTGCGCGCGCTGCCGCAGCTCGTCGGGCTCGGCCCGCGGCTCCTGGTCGGCGCGAGCCGCAAGGGGTTCCTCGCCGCAGCGCTGGGGGGCGAGGCATCCGAGGCCCGCCGCGACCTCGCCACCGCGGTCACCAGCGTGCTCGCCGCCGACGCCGGAGCCTGGGCGGTGCGCGTGCACGACGTCGTCGCCACCCGCGACGCGCTCACCATCGCCCGCGCCTGGCAGGAAGGGAAGGCATGAACCCGCTCGACGAGATCGCGATCACCGGCATCCGCGCATTCGGACGCCACGGGGTGTTCGCCCATGAGCGCGCCGAAGGGCAGGAGTTCGTCGTCGACGCGGCGCTCTACCTCGACGGCGCGGTCGTGCAGCGCGCCGCGGTCACCGACGACGTCACCGACACGGTGCACTACGGCGAGGTGGCGGTGCGCATCGCCGAGATCATCGGCGGCGACCCGGTCAACCTCATCGAGACCCTCGCCGAGCGCATCGCGACCGCCGTGCTCGAGGGCTGGCCGGTGCACATGGTGCGCATCACCGTGCACAAGCCGCAGGCGCCCATCCCCGTGCCGTTCGACGACGTGACCGTCAGCGTCACCCGCGTGCGCATCGAGGGAGCGCTGTGAACCGGCGGCTCGCGCAGGGCGTCGGCGACGAGGCATCCGTCACCGCCGTCGTCGCCCTGGGGTCGAACCTCGGCGACCGCGGCACCACGATCGAGGCCGCCGTCGCCGACCTGCGCACGCTGCCGGGCACGAGCGCGCTCGAGGTCGCTCCCGTGCTCGAGACCGTCGCGCTCACCCTGCACGGGCCGGATGCCTCGGCCCCGCCGTATCTCAACACGGTCGCACTCGTCACCACGACCCTCCGACCCGCCGAGCTGCTCGCCGCCCTCCACGAGATCGAGGCGCGGCACGGGCGGGTGCGTCGCGAGCGCTGGGGCGACCGCACGCTCGATCTCGACCTGATCGCGTACGACGACGTGCACTCCGACGACCCGGCGTTGCTGCTGCCTCACCCGCGCGCTGCCGAGCGCGACTTCGTGCTGCGCCCGTGGCTGGCCGTCGACCCCGACGCGGTGCTGCCCGGGCGCGGTCGCGTCGACGCGCTGCTCGCCGCGCTCGACGACGGGGGCCCCGCGTGAAGCGCACGAGCCCCCTCGCCCTGTTCACCGCGGCTGTGCTCGGCCTGGGTGCCGGGTTCCTCGTCGACCAGCTGCTGACCGCGGGTGGGCGCGCCACCTTCACGCCCGCCATCGGACTGCCGATCCTGCTGGTGCTGCTCGGCCTCGCCGAGATCCTGCTGGCACTCCCGATCCGCCGAGCCACCCGCGCGACGGTCAAGGTCGACATCGACCCGTTCCGGGCGGTGCGCATCGCGGTGCTCGCGAAGGCCTCCTCACTCGTCGGTGCGGTCGTCGCCGGGTTCGCGCTCGGACTGCTGCTGTTCGTGTCGACCCGCCCGGCCACCCCCGACTCCGGCGCGCTGCTGCCGATCATCCTCACCGCGGCGGCGGGCGTCGCGCTGGTGGTCACCGCCCTCGTCGCCGAACACCTGTGCACCCTGCGGAAGGACGACGATGACGACGACTCCGGACCCGGCGCTCCCGCGATCGAGCCGCACCGTCATTGAGCCGGGCCTCGACGCCGAGGTGCTCGATCGGGGCACCTTCGCGCCGGTCGGTGCGCCGCGCCGCGGCTGGCTGACAGGCACGGATGCCGCGGATCCCGCACCCTGGCATCGGCTTGCGCGGCCCTACCTCAGGACCGAGCTGATCGAGCTCGCGCTGTGGACCGTTGCGGTGATGGGGGCATCCGTTCTTCTCGGCATCTGGACGGGCGCGTGGTGGCCGTATCCCGTGGGCGGTGTGCTCGTCGTCGTGCTGCTCGTGTGGGCGGCGATCCTGCCGCGACGCCTGCGGTCGTGGGGCTACCGCCTGCGCGCCGATGACATCGTCGTGCGGCGGGGCATCCTGCTGCAGCGCGAGCTCGCCGTGCCCTACGGGCGGCTGCAGCTCGTCGACATCGCCCACGGTCCGCTCGACCGGGCGTTCGGCATCGCGCAGGTGAAGCTCGTCAGCGCCGCCTCGACCGGCAGCGTCGTGCTGCCGGGGCTGCGGCAGGAGGCCGCCGAGCTGCTGCGCGACGCGCTGATCGAGCTCGCCGAGCAGCGCCGGACACCGCTGTGAGCGATCCCGTCGAGGCGGGCGACCAGGGCGGTGCGGTCGAGGGGGTGTCCGCCGGCGCTCACGGCGACCCGCGCGCCGACCCGGCGGCAGCGCTCTCGGGATCGGTGCTCACGGATGGCGCGTGGCACCGGCTGCACCCGCTGACGCCCGTCTTCCGCGGCGGGCTGGTCGTCGTGGTCGTCGCGGGCGTGCTCATCGCGAACCTGCGCGAGCGCCTGCTCGCGTTCGTGGTGCCGATGTTCGCGCCGGGGCCGCATCCGCCGGCCGACGACCCGCGGGATCCCGTCGACTACGTGTTCGCCCACAATCTGGTCTTCCTCGTGCTGCTCGGCGCGATCGTCGTCGCGCTGCTGCTCGTCGGGCTGTTCGCGCTGTCGTGGCGCTTCCACACGTTCCGGGTCACGGCCGCCGATGTCGAGGTGCGCCGGGGCGTGCTGTTCCGCTCGCACCGCCGTGCCCCGCTCGACCGCGTGCAGGGCGTGAACCTCACCCGCCCGCTCGTCGCGCGCCTGGTCGGCATGGCGAAGCTCGAGGTGATGGGCGCCGGCCTCGACTCCAACGTGGAGCTGTCGTACCTGTCGACGCGGTCGGCCGAGGCGGTGCGCCGCGACATCCTGCGCCTCGCCTCGGGCGTGCGGGCCGAGACGGATGCCGCGGGCCCCGGCCCGCACGCCGGCCGCCTGGCCTCGGCGCGCGCGGCCGTGGGCGACGGTCTGACGGGTCTGGTCTTCGGGGCGGAGCCCGCGCCCGACCGCAGCGAGTCGGTCGTGCACGTCACACCGCTGCGCCTCATCGGGGCGCAGGTGCTCAGCGACGACACGGTGTGGTGGCTGATCGGGTCGACAGCGGTGATCGTGGCGGGCGCGCTGTGGTTCCCGCCGGGGCTGTTCCTCGCGCTGCCGTTCATCCTCGGCTACGGCGGATATGCCGCGCGGCACGTGGTGCGGGCGATGCGCTACGCGATCGTGCCGACGCCGCACGGCGTGCGGGTGACGTACGGCGTCCTGACCACCGTGACCGAGACGATTCCACCGGGGCGCGTGCACGCGGTCGCGATCTCGCAGTCGGTGCTGTGGCGCGGAACGGGCTGGTGGACGGTCACCGTCACCCGCATCTCGGGCACCCGCCACGGCGAGCAGCGCGCCGAGGAGTTCGCGCGGGTGATGCCGGTCGGCACCCTCGACGACGCGAGGCGCGTGGTCGCCCTGCTGCTGCCGTGGCTGAGCGCGCACGAGCTCGACACGATGACGGATGCCGCGCACGCCCGCGCCGCCGGCGGCTTCACGACGACCCCTCGGCGCGCCCGACTGCTGCGCCCCCTCGCGTGGCGGCGCAACGGGTTCGCGCTCGGTTCCCGCGTGGTGACCTTCCGCCGCGGTTTCCTCGCCCGCTCGGCGGCGCTGTTCCCGCTCGGTCGCGCGCAGGGGGTCGAGCTCGCACAGGGGCCGATCGACCGCGCGTTCGGTGTCGCGAGGGTGCGGGTGGTGACGGTGCGCGGGCACGTGCGCACGCGGCTCGGCGCGATCGACGCGGATGCCGCGGCATCCCTCGCCGGTGACGTCGCCGACCGCGCGGCGGCACCTGATACGGTGGCGGCCGCGACAGAGCGGGAGGAGTCGCACGCATGAGCACGGCACGGGACGGACGCCTGGGCGTCGGGATCATCGGCGCGGGCCGGGTCGGCCCCGTGATCGGTGCGGCGCTCGGTGGGGCGGGTCACGCGGTGATCGGCATCACGGCGGGCTCCGACCCCGACCGGGTCGACGCGGTGCTGCCCGGGGTTCCCGTGCTTGAGACGCAGGACGTGGTGCGTCGGGCCGAGCTCGTGGTGATCGCGGTGCCGCACGAGGAGCTGCCCGGCCTCGTCGCGGGACTCGCCGAGGTCGGCGCCTGGCAGCCCGGCCAGCTCGTGCTGCACACGGACCCCGCCTACGGCATCGAGGTGCTCACTCCCGCGGCGCGGTCGGGGGCGATCCCGCTGGCTGTGCACCCGGCGATCTCGTTCAGCGGCACCTCGATAGACCTGAAGCAGCTCGCGGCCGCGTACGCGGCGGTGACGGCGCCGGCGGCTGTGCTGCCGATCGCCCAGGCGCTCGCCGTCGAGATGGGCTGCGAACCCGTGGTCGTCGCGGAGGCCGACCGTCCCGCCTACGCGGAGGCCATCGCCACCGCGACCGCGTTCTCCGATTCGATCGTGCGGCAGGCGACCGGGCTGCTCAGCGCCGTCGGCGTCGAGAGCCCGGGTCGGTACCTGTCGGCACTCGTCCGCTCGACCATCGACCAGGCGCTGATCGACCGCACCCCGACCCTCGAGGTGCGAGGCGACGCCGGTGACGAGCAGGACGACGCCCCGGTCGACGCCGATCGCGACTGACCCGTGCGCGACATCGAGCTCGCCGCGATCGAGGGTGGCACCCTGATACGCCGGGTGGGCCGTGCCCGCGAGACGGTCGAGGTGGCCCCGTTCGAGATCGGGGTGTTCGCCGTCACCGAGGAGGAGCTCGCCGAGCTTCTCGGGGTCCCTTCCCGGCATCCGCGCCGGCCCGCGGTCGAGGTGAGCTGGCAGCGGGCGGTGCGCTGGTGCAATGCGGCGTCGGAGTGGGAGGGGCTCGACCCCGCCTACCGGATCGACGGCGACGAGGTGCGGTGGGACGGCACCGCCGACGGCTACCGGCTTCCGACCGAGACCGAGTGGGAGTTCGCGTGCCGTGCGGGGTCTCCGGCGGCGCAGTACGGCCCGCTCGCCGAGGTCGCGTACACCGCCGCCGACGGGCTGCGCGCCCCCGCGGACGTCGGCGGGAGGCATCCGAATCTCCACGGGCTGTTCGACACCCTCGGCAACGTGTGGGAGTGGTGCTGGGATCCGTTCGACCCGGAGGACCCGAGCGCGGGGCGCGTGTTCCGCGGCGGCGGGTTCACCGACGGGCCGCTGAACGTGCGCGCGGACGTGCGTCGCGGCGCCCGCGCGAGCGCGGTGTTCGACGATGTCGGGTTCCGCGCGGCGCGGGGTCCGGGTCCCGCCCCTGAGGGGCGCTCCCGCCGCCGATAGACTTGGCGGCGACTTTCCGAGGAGCCCCCGTCATGACCGAGCAGCACGCTCAGCCCGCGCCCGCCGACGAGTTCGACGACGATGTCTTCGAGCAGAAGGCGGTGCGTCTCGCCAAGCGTGAGCGGCTCATCGCCGAACGAGCGGATGCCGCGGGCGGCGCCTATCCCGTCACGGTTCCGGTGACCGACACCATCCCCGCGCTGCGCGCCCGCTTCGGCGAGCTCGAGCCCGACACGCAGACGGGCGTGGTCGCGGGTGTCGCGGGCCGCGTGGTCTTCAGCCGCAACACCGGCAAGCTCTGCTTCGCGTCGCTGCAGTCGGGCGACGGCAGCCGCATCCAGGCGATGGTGTCGCTGGCCTCGGTCGGCGAGGATGCGCTGCAGCGCTGGAAGGAGCTCGTCGATCTCGGCGATCACGTCTTCGTCTCGGGCGAGGTCATCTCCAGCCGCCGCGGTGAGCTGTCGATCATGGTCACCGACTGGGCGATCGCCGCGAAGGCGCTGCTGCCGCTGCCGAACCTGCACTCCGAGCTGAGCGAGGAGACCCGCGTGCGTTCGCGCTTCCTCGACCTCATCGTGCGCGACCAGGCCCGCCACACCGTGCGCGCCCGCTCGACAGTGAACGCCAGCCTGCGGCAGACCTTCTCGGCGCACGAGTTCATCGAGGTCGAGACCCCGATGCTGCAGGTGCAGCACGGCGGCGCGAGCGCCCGCCCGTTCGTGACGCACTCGAACGCGTTCGACACCGAGCTCTACCTGCGCATCGCGCCCGAGCTCTTCCTCAAGCGCGCCGTCGTCGGCGGGCTCGACCGGGTGTTCGAGATCAACCGCAACTTCCGCAACGAGGGCGCGGACTCGACCCACAGCCCCGAGTTCGCGATGCTCGAGGCCTACCAGTCCTACACCGACTACAACGGTATCGCCGACCTCACCCAGGAGCTCATCCAGAACGCGGCCGTCGCCGTGGCGGGTTCCACCACTGTCACGTGGGCCGACGGCACCGTCTACGACCTCGGCGGCGAGTGGGACCGCATCTCGATGTACGACTCGCTGTCGGCCGCCGCGGGTCGCGAGGTCACCCCCGCGACCTCGCTCGACGAGTTGCGCGCGATCGGTGCCGCCGCCGGTGTCGACGCTCCCGCGCACGAGACGCACGGCAAATGGGTCGAGGAGCTGTGGGAGCACTTCGTGAAGGGCGGGCTCACCCGGCCGACCTTCGTGATGGACTTCCCGATCGACACCAGCCCCCTCGTGCGCGAGCACCGGTCGATCGCCGGGGTCGTCGAGAAGTGGGATCTGTACGTGCGCGGCTTCGAGCTCGCGACGGGATACTCCGAGCTCATCGACCCGGTCATCCAGCGGGAGCGGTTCGTCGAGCAGGCGAAGCTCGCCGCCCGCGGCGACGATGAGGCGATGCGCATCGACGAGGAGTTCCTGCGGGCGATGGAGCACGGCATGCCCCCGATGGGCGGCATGGGCATGGGCATCGACCGTCTGCTCATGGCGATCACCGGTCTCGGCATCCGCGAGACGATCCTCTTCCCGCTCGTCAAGTAACCGGCTCCCGGGCCGCGAGGGCGCGTTCGGCGCGCCCGCGGAACGCCCAGTCGGGCAGGTGCCCGGCGGCCACGAAGCGTCCGACGATGTCGGCGAGTCCGTGGGATGCCTCGTGCTCCCGCGCCGCGCGCACGTAGCCGTCGGCGTGGCTCGAGCGCCCGAGCGCCCACGACAGCCACGCGCAGGTCGCGAGCGCGCCGGCGCGGTGCGTGGGCGGCGCGGCGGCCGCCGCCCGGCGGGCCACCGCCAGCGCCCGCAGCAGCCGCGGCGGATCGGGACGCGGTCCCTCACCCCACATGCGCCGGGCGAGCGACATCGGATAGGCCACGTCCGCCTCCCAGTCGAGCTGCGCGCGCACGGCCTGGTCGCCGCGGTCGACGCCGTCGCACCAGGTCAGCAGGCCCACGTCTCGCAGCGCCGGACGATCCAGCGCCCACACGAGCGCTGCGATGGCCGCGGCATCTTGGTCGTCGTCGTCGTCGGCGAGCATCCGCTCGAAGAAGGCGGGCAGATCGTCGCGCAGCGCAGCTGGAACGGCCATCGGTCGGCCGAGCTCGTGTCGCACGGCGTCGACGAATGGCCGTTCGAGGTCGGGCGGAACTGCGTCGTCGGCGAGGCCGCCCTCGTACGCACCCGTCATCACCTCGGCGCGCGCTCCGCCGACAGACGGGTCGCCGTAGCGGCCCCAGCGCCGGGCACCGACCCACAGTGCGTCGTGCACGGGCAGGCCCGCGGCATCCATGCGCTGCTCGATCGCCCGCACGAGCGGGCGGCGCGGCGCGTCCCGCGTCGCCTCGTCTGCGTAGATCACGATCGCCGCGGCCGTCGCCCCCTCGATGCGGCACAGCAGTCCGACGAGGGTCGCGGCGAACGCCCGTTCACCGGCGCGTCCCGCGCCGGGCAGGTCGAGCCGCATCAGACCCATCGTGCGCCGCCCGGTGAACGGCACCGCGACCACGCTCCGCGCGGGCGTGATGCCCGCTAGCCGCGGCACGAAGGAGAGGAACTGCGCCGCACCCGCGGCCCGCACGATCTCGGTCATCTCCCGACCCTCGCGGGGTGCGCCGAGGGGCGGGCGCCGCGGGCGCGGATTGTGCAGAGCGGGCCGGATGCCGCGGCATCCGCCCGGTTCGGGAGGAGGCGGCGTTCTCCCACCCGGCGCGCGTACGATGACCCCGTGGACAACTACTGGCTCGCCATCGTCTGGTCGATCGGCCCGACCATCGTGGTGTCCTTCATCTTCTTCGTCATCCTGCGGGGGATCGTGCGCATGGACCGCACCGAGCGCAAGGTCTACGCGCGCATCGAGGCGGAGGAGCGCGCGAAGCGCGGCCTGCCGCCGGTCACCCCCGCCGACAGCTGAGCTCCCGTCCCGCCGGGTAGCCGGCTCGCCGCCGCGTCATGACGGCGGAGCTGTCGCCGCCGCCCACTACGCTGGTGCCACTGGGAGGGCCTGATGACGTTCATCTTCGACCCGACATGGTGGGTCGTGCTGACGTTCCTCGTCGACCTCACCGTGCGCGTCACCGCGATCATCGTCGTCCCGCGCAACCGCCGCCCCACCGCGGCCATGGCGTGGCTGCTCGCGATCTACTTCATCCCGATCGTCGGCGTGCTGCTGTTCCTGCTCATCGGCAACCCGCGCCTGCCGCGCAAGCGCCGCCGCAAGCAGCAGGCGATCAACGACTACATCCGCGAGCAGAGCACCGGTCTCGACTTCGGCCGCACCCGACCCGACCCGCCCGAGTGGATGCGCGCGGTCGTGCGGCTCAACCGCAACCTCGGCGCCCTGCCGATCTCGGGCGGCAACGCGGCCCGCCTCACCTCCGACTACCAGACGAGCCTCGACGAGATGGCGGCGGAGATCCGCACGGCCGAGAAGTTCGTGCACGTCGAGTTCTACATCTTCCAGTCGGATGCCTCGACCGAGAACTTCTTCGCGGCGCTCGAAGAGGCGCGCTCCCGGGGCGTGGTCGTGCGGGTGCTGCTGGACCACTGGGCCAACCGCGGCAAGCCCTACTACCGCCGCACCCTGCGCCGCCTCACCGAGATGGGTGCGATCTGGCATCTGATGCTCGAGGTCAAGCCGCTGAAGGGCAAGTACCAGCGGCCCGACCTGCGCAACCACCGCAAGCTCCTCGTCGTCGACGGGCGGGTCGCGTACACGGGATCGCAGAACGTGACCGACTCGACCTACAACCTGCGCAAGAACATCCGTCGGGGCCTCCACTGGGTCGACCTGATGGTGCGGGTCGAGGGGCCGGCCGTGGCATCCATCGACGCCGTGTTCCTCAGCGACTGGTACTCCGAGACCGACGAGGTGCTCGCCGACTACCTCGAGCTCGACGGGCTCACCCTCAGCGACGCCGGCACCCTCGACTGCCAGGTGGTGCCGTCGGGGCCGGGGTTCGAGTTCCAGAACAACCTCAAGATGTTCCTCGCACTGCTGTTCGCGGCGCGCGAGCGCATCATCATCGTCAGCCCCTACTTCGTGCCCGACGAGTCGTTGCTGCTGGCCATCACCACCGCCTGTCAGCGCGGCGTGCACGTGGAGCTCTTCGTCTCCGAAGAGGGCGACCAGGCGATGGTGTACCACGCGCAGCGCAGCTATTACGAGGCGCTGCTGCGCGCGGGCGTGCAGATCTGGATGTACCGCAAACCCTTCATCCTCCACTCCAAGTCGCTCACGATCGACGACGAGGTCGCGGTCATCGGATCGAGCAACATGGACATGCGCTCGTTCGGTCTGAACCTCGAGATCTCCCTGCTCGTGCGGGGCGAGGAGTTCGTCACCGACCTCCGCGCGGTCGAGGACATGTACCGCGATCTCAGCCGTGAGCTCACCCTCGAGGAATGGATGCGGCAGCCCCTGCGCTCCACCGTGCTCGACAACCTCGCGCGCCTCACCTCGGCGCTGCAGTAGCTCCCGGGCACTCTCCGCCGCGAGCGAACAAACGGCCGCGGCATCCGCCCCGTCGTTACCCTCGTTGTACAGCGCCAGAAGTGCGCCGGAGGAGTCAACGATGTTCGAGAGATTCACCGACCGAGCCCGTCGTGTGGTTGTGCTCGCCCAGGAAGAGGCGAAGATGCTCAACCACAACTACATCGGCACAGAGCACATCCTGCTGGGCCTCATCCACGAGGGCGAGGGCGTCGCCGCCAAGGCCCTCGAGTCGCTCGGCATCTCGCTCGACGCCGTGCGCGAGCAGGTGCAGGACATCATCGGTCAGGGTCAGCAGCAGCCGACGGGGCACATCCCGTTCACGCCGCGCGCCAAGAAGGTGCTCGAGTTGTCGCTGCGCGAGGCGCTGCAGCTCGGCCACAACTACATCGGCACCGAGCACATCCTCCTCGGCCTGATCCGCGAGGGCGAGGGTGTCGCCGCGCAGGTGCTCGTCAAGCTCGGCGCCGACCTGAACAAGGTGCGCCAGCAGGTCATCCAGCTGCTCAGCGGCTACCAGGGCAAGGAGCCCGCGGCCGTCTCGGGCGCCGCCAACGAGTCCCAGGCCGCCGCCCAGGGCGGATCGGCCGTGCTCGACCAGTTCGGCCGCAACCTCACCCAGGCCGCGCGCGACAACAAGCTCGACCCGGTCATCGGGCGCGAGAAGGAGATCGAGCGCGTCATGCAGATCCTGTCGCGCCGCTCCAAGAACAACCCCGTGCTGATCGGTGAGCCCGGCGTCGGCAAGACCGCCGTCGTCGAGGGCCTCGCCCAGGCGATCGTCAAGGGCGTCGTGCCCGAGACGCTGAAGGACAAGCAGGTCTACTCGCTCGACCTCGGCTCCCTCATCGCCGGGTCCCGATACCGCGGCGACTTCGAGGAGCGCCTGAAGAAGGTCACCAAGGAGATCCGCACCCGCGGCGACATCATCGTCTTCATCGACGAGATCCACACGCTGGTCGGGGCGGGAGCCGCCGAGGGTGCGATCGACGCGGCATCCATTCTGAAGCCGCTGCTCGCCCGCGGCGAGCTGCAGACGATCGGTGCGACGACCCTCGACGAGTACCGCAAGCACTTCGAGAAGGATGCCGCGCTCGAGCGCCGCTTCCAGCCGATCCAGGTCGCCGAGCCGAGCCTGCCCCACGCGATCAACATCCTGAAGGGCCTGCGCGACCGCTACGAGGCGCACCACAAGGTGCAGATCACCGACGGCGCGATCGTCGCGGCGGCCAACCTCGCCGACCGCTACATCAGCGACCGCTTCCTGCCCGACAAGGCGATCGACCTGATCGACGAGGCGGGGGCGCGCCTGCGCCTGTCGATCCTGTCGAGCCCGCCCGAGCTGCGCGAGTTCGACGACAAGATCGCCAAGGTCCGTGAGGACAAGGAGCAGGCCAGCGAAGACCAGGACTTCGAGCGCGCCGCGGCCCTCCGCGACGAGGAGAAGTCGCTGCTCGCCGAGCGCCTGCGTCTCGAGAAGCAGTGGAAGAACGGGGATGTCGCCACCACCGCCGTCGTCGATGAGGGACTCATCGCCGAGGTGCTGGCCCAGGCGACCGGCATCCCGGTCTTCAAGCTGACCGAGGAGGAGTCGAGCCGTCTCGTCTTCATGGAGAAGGCGCTGCACCAGCGCATCATCGGCCAGGAGGAGGCGATCGCCGCCCTCGCGAAGACGATCCGTCGTCAGCGCGCCGGCCTGAAGGACCCCAAGCGTCCGTCGGGATCGTTCATCTTCGCCGGACCCACCGGTGTCGGCAAGACCGAGCTGGCCAAGGCGCTCGCCGAGTTCCTGTTCGACGACGAGGGCGCCCTGATCTCGCTCGACATGAGCGAGTTCGGTGAGAAGCACACCGTCTCTCGGCTGTTCGGTGCCCCTCCCGGCTTCGTCGGCTTCGAGGAGGGCGGCCAGCTCACCGAGAAGGTGCGCCGCAAGCCGTTCTCGGTGGTGCTGTTCGACGAGATCGAGAAGGCGCACCCCGACATCTTCAACTCGCTGCTGCAGATCCTCGAAGAGGGTCGTCTGACCGACGGTCAGGGGCGCGTGGTCGACTTCAAGAACACCGTGATCATCATGACGACGAACCTCGGCTCGTCGGCGATCGCCGGTGGCCCGGTGGGCTTCCAGGTCGAGGGCAACAGCCAGACGACCTACGAGCGCATGAAGGGCAAGGTCGACGAGGAGCTCAAGCGGCACTTCAAGCCCGAGTTCCTCAACCGCGTCGACGACATCATCGTGTTCCCGCAGCTCAACAAGGACGAGCTGCGCCAGATCGTGGGGCTGTTCACCAAGCGTCTCGGCGAGCGTCTGCTCGACCGCGACATGACGGTGGAGCTCACCGACGCGGCCAAGGACAAGCTGATCGAGATCGGCTTCGACCCGACGCTGGGCGCCCGTCCGCTGCGTCGTGCGATGCAGCGTGAGATCGAGGACCGCCTCAGCGAGCAGATCCTGCACGGCGAGCTCGTCTCCGGCGATCACGTGACGGTCGACGCCCCGAACGGCGAGTTCGTGTTCGAGCACAAGGCCCGCGGCGAGAAGGTTGCGGTCGGTGTGGGTGCGGCCGGCGAGATCGCGGCGACGCCGGAGATCGCGGCGACCGCCGACTGACCGAACGACACGAAGGGGGCGGATGCCGCGGCATCCGCCCCCTTCGTCGTGTCGGGGCGCCGGAGGTGGTCGGCCGTTCGCATCGAGCGAGACGAGCCTCACATGGGGGCTCAGCCCTTCGCGGCCGCCTTCATGGCCTTCTTGTGCTCGCGCACCTTCGCGAGCGTCTCGGGCGAGACGATGTCGGCGACGGAGCGCAGCGACCCCACCTCGCCGTAGGGAGCGGATGCCTCACGCCACCCCGCGCCCATGAACCCGTACTGCTTGCCGAGCAGCGCGAGGAAGATCTTCGCCTTCTGCTCGCCGAACCCGGGGAGGGTGCGCAGGCGCCGCAGCACCTCGGCGCCGTCGGGGTCGTCACGGGTCCAGAGCGCGGACGCATCGCCGCCCCAGTCGCGGGATACGATGCCGCACAGCTCCTGCACGCGGGCCGCCATCGAACCGGGGAAGCGGTGCACGGCCGGCGTCTGACGGAACGCCGCCAGGAACTCCTCCGGGTCGTACCCGGCGAGGGCCGCGGCATCCAGGGTGCCGACCCGGTCGACGATCTTGCGGGGCCCGGCGAACGCCGTCTCCATCGCGATCTGCTGGTCGAGGAGCATGCCGATCAGCAGGGCCAGCGGCTGCTCGGTGAGGAGGGTGTCGGCGGCGGCGTCGCCGGTGAGATGCAGACTCACGCGAGCTTCGCCTCGTCGTCGATCGCGGTTGCCTCGGCGGCCGGGACGATGCCGAACAGCGCCTCGAGTCCGGCGACGTAGTCGTCGGCGTGGCCGGCATCGGCCAGCTCATGGGCGCGGATCGTCGGGGTGTGCAGCAGCACGCCCACGAGATGGCGCAACGACTGCTCGGCGCGGCCGTCGTCTCCGCGTGCGCGGGCCCGGGCGATCTCGGCCTCGAGCAGCTCGAACACGTGAGCGCGCAGCGCGACCACCGCGGGGGTCACGCTGCGCCGTTCGCCGGCCACCGTGAAGCGGCGGGCGGCGTCCTGCACGAGCGCGCGAGCGGTGTCGGTGGCCTGCAGCTCCTCGAGAGGGGCGTGCAGCCGGATCGTCTCGAGGTCGAGCAGATCGGTGTCGGCCAGCTGCGCGACGGCCGGGTCGACATTGCGGGGCAGGCCGAGGTCGATCACCATGCGCCGCGTGGTGCGCTCGTGCGCGACGGGGCACGCGGGGGCCGTGGCATCCACGACCTCGGCACCGAGCACCGCCGGGGTGACGACGTATCCCTCGGCACTCGTGCAGGTGATCACGAGATCCGCACGGCGGGCGCGCACGGCGAGGTCGGACGTGTGCGCGATGCCGTGCTTGAGCGCGAAGCGCTCGGCGCGACCAGAGGGGGAGAAGACGGTGATGCGCTCGGCGCCCTGATCGCGCAGGGCCGCGAGCGTCGCGGCCGCGTAGGCGCCCGTGCCGACCAGCAGCACGTCGAGCGCCGACCAGTCGGCGATGCGG
This sequence comes from Microbacterium sp. 71-23, assembly GCF_001897265.1. NCBI lineage: Bacteria > Bacillati > Actinomycetota > Actinomycetes > Micrococcales > Microbacteriaceae > Microbacterium > Microbacterium sp. 71-23. Next base: position 106,250 of record NZ_MKSL01000008.1, on the reverse strand, counting down.
CTGTCGGCGAGCTCGAGTCCGAGCCGCACGAGGGAGCGTCCGGCGCGGCCGATCGCGGTGCCGTTCTTCACGTCGCGCTGTGTCTCGCTGGCGCGCTGGAACAGCCGCTCGAGCTCGGTCGACGTGGTGCCGTCGCGGTGCGCGTCGGCCAGGGCGCGGCGCACCTGCCCGGCGATCTCGCCCTCGCCGACGACGACGGACTCGAGCCCCGAGGCGACCGAGAACAGATGCTCGGCGACGCCGTCGCCGGTGTAGAGCTCATACGCCCCGTCGAGCTCGTGTGCGGCGACGCCCGTGGCGGCCTCGACGGCGAGCAGCGCCGCCTCGACACCCAGAGCGGATGCCGCGGTCACCGGCTCGTCCATGTCGACGTAGGCCTCGAACCGATTGCAGGTGGCGACGACCACAGCCCCCTGCACGCACTCGCTGTGCTCGGCGATCGACCGGGCGACGCTGTCGGTGTGGACGCTGAGCCTCTCCAGGAGGTCGAACGACGCGGTCTTGTGACTCGCGCTCAGGCACAGCAGCACCCGGCAAGTCTACGACCGCTCCCAGGCGGGGTATGGGCGGTGATGGGAAACTGTCAGGATGACCCGCCCCGCCGCCGCCACCGATCCCGCCGCTGTCGCGGGGCCCGCGGCATCCGCTCTCGTCCGCGCGATCACCGGAGAGCGCACCGATCGGCTGCCCGTCTGGTTCATGCGCCAGGCCGGCCGCTCACTTCCCGAGTACCGCGAGCTGCGCGTCGGCACCCGCATGCTCGACGCCTGCCTCACCCCCGAGCTCGCCGCCGAGATCACCCTGCAGCCGGTGCGTCGCCACGGCGTCGATGCCGGCATCTTCTTCAGCGACATCGTGGTGCCGCTGAAGCTCGCGGGCGTGGACGTCGAGATCGAGCCGGGTCGCGGCCCCGTGTTCGCCTCGCCCGTACGCACCGCCGCCGACGTCGACCGGCTCACGGCCATCGAACCCGCCGCGGTCGCGGCAGCCGCCACTCCGGTCGCCGAGGCGGTGCGCATCGTCACCACGGAGCTCGGTGACACCCCGCTGATCGGCTTCGCGGGCGCCCCCTTCACGCTCGCCGCCTACCTCGTCGAGGGCGGCCCGTCGAAGGAGCACCTGCGCGCCCGCGCCATGATGCACGCCGACCCGACCTCGTGGCATCGGCTGGCCGGGTGGCTCGCCGAGGTCTCGGCGGCGTTCCTCGGCGTGCAGATCGCCGCCGGGGCGTCGGCCGTGCAGCTGTTCGACTCGTGGGCCGGGTCGCTCTCCCGCAGCGACTACACGACGTTCATCGCCCCTCATTCGCGCCGGGCGCTCGAGGGGGCGGGCGTGCCGCGCATCCACTTCGGCGTCGGCACCGGCCACCTTCTCGCCGACATGCGGCTCGGCGGCATCGCGGACACCGTGGGTGTCGACTGGCGTACCCCGCTCGACGAGGCCGTCGAGGTGCTCGGCACGGATGTCTCGGTGCAGGGCAACATCGACCCGGCCCTGCTCCAGGCACCGTGGGAGGTCGTCGAGGCGCACGTGCGCGAGGTCGTCGCCCGCGGCCGAGCGGCGCGCGCCCACGTGCTGAACCTCGGTCACGGCGTTCCCCCCGAGACCGACCCGACCGTGCTGACCCGCATCGTCGAGCTCGCGCACGAGATCGGCGGGATCGAGTGACGGAGCACGTCGCCGGCATCGCGGATGCCGCGGCGCGCTCCCGTGTGGTCGTCGTCGGCGGCGGCGCGAGCGGCCTCGTCGCCGCCATGGAATGCGCCAAGGTCGGCATCGCCGTGACGGTGCTCGAGGCGTCGTCGCACACGGGCGGAGTGCTGCGTACCCGCGACGTCGCCGGCCTGCCCCTCGACGTCGGTGCCGAGAGCTTCGCCACCCGCGGAGGTCACGTGCGTCAGCTCATCGACGACCTCGGGCTGTCGGGAGAGGTCGTCGACCCTCGTCCCGGCGGCGCGTGGATCGCCGGGATCCCCGGAGTGGGTGCGGCGCCGATCCCGAAGGGTGGGCTGCTGGGAATCCCCGCGAACCCGTGGGACGAGTCGGTGCGCCGCGTGATCGGGTGGGGCGGCGCCTGGCGCGCCTACCTCGACCGCCTGCGGCCGCCGCTCACGATCGGCCACGACCGCAGCCTCGGGCACCTCGTGCGCACCCGTATGGGTGCGAAGGTGCTCGACCGTCTCGTCGCACCCGTGACGAGCGGCGTCTACTCGTCGCATCCCGATGACATCGACGTGGATCTCGCCGCGCCCGGCCTCAACACGGCCCTCACCCGAACGGGGTCGCTGAGCGGAGCGGTCGCGGAGCTCGTCGGAGGTCGCACGACGTCGCCCGGGGCAGCGGTCGGCGGCCTGGTGGGCGGGATGGGCCGTCTCGCCGACGCGCTCGTCGCGCGCCTGCGCGAGCTCGGCGTCGAGGTGCGCACCGACGCGACCGTCGCGAGCATCGAGCACGGTGAGAGCGCAGACACCTTCCGGGTGGTCGTCGACGGCGACGGCGCCGAGACGCTCGCCGCGGACGCCGTGATCCTCGCGGTCGGCGAGCACGAGTCCCGCCGCCTCGCCGCCCCCCTCGTCCCGACCCTCGCGCCCGAGGTGTCAGGCTCGGCCCCCGTGGTCGAAGTCATCACCCTCGTCGTCGACGCCCCCGCCCTCGACGCCGCCCCCCGCGGCACCGGCGTGCTCACCGTCCCCGGGTCGCACGCCGCCAAGGCGCTCACGCACTCCACCGCGAAGTGGCCCTGGGTCGCGGACGCGGCAGGCCCCGGCGTGCACGTGATCCGGCTGTCGTTCGGCGCGCAGGACGAGGCACCCGCGACCGAGAACCTCAGCGATGAGGATGCCGCGGCCCTCGCGCTGTCCGAGGCATCCGCTCTGCTCGGGGTGCCGCTCACCCCCGACGCGCTGCGGGGGTCGGACCGGCAGCGCTACGTGCAGGCGCAGCCGGGCTCGGTGCTCGGACGCCCGGAGCGGGTGGCCGCGGCCCGGGCGGCGATCCAGGCCGTGCCGCGCCTCGGAGTGGTGGGCGCATGGGTTGCCGGAACCGGGCTCGCGCAGGTGGTTCCCGACGCCAAGGCCGAGGCGGACCGGGTGCGTCGACAGGTGCTGTGGGGTCCGACCGGGGAGCCGCCGGCCACTCCGTGAGAGCCGATCGGCCCCGTGTGGCGCCCGCGCGGTCAAGTGGATGCCGGAAACGGAATACAGCGATAGCCTGGGGTCATCCCAGCACTGCAAGAACCGTGAATCGAGCGTGAGGAGATCCCCATGAGGGGCAAGGTTGGACTCGTCATCGGACTGGCCGCGGGCTACGTGCTCGGCACCCGTGCCGGACGCGAGCGCTACGAGCAGATCAAGGCACAGGCTCTCAAGGTGTGGGAGCTCGATCCCGTGCAGGCGCAGGTCGCCCGTGCCGAGGCGTTCGGCAAGTCGGCGCTCGCCGCGCTGCCCAAGGCCGCATGGAACGGGGTCGTGAAGGTCGGCAAGGCCGTCACCTCGTCGTCCACGTCGACCCCCGGTCAGAAGCTCGACGCCGCGGTGAAGGCGGCCAAGGACTCCGCGAAGGATGTCGCAGACGCCGCGGAGACGTCCGCGAAGGCCGCCACCACGGCAGCCAAGCGCACGACCGCGGCGAAGAGCACGACGACCCGCAGCACGTCGTCGCGCGCCAAGAAGCCCGCCACCGAGGAGTGAGATGACCACGCCCCGCGGGTTCCGCGACCTGAACGACGAGAGCCTGTTCACGCTCGTCGGCGAGCTTCCCCAGCTCATCCGCAACCTGATCGTCGCCGAGCTGAACGCCGTCAAGACCTGGCTCGGCTCGCTCGCCAAGAACGCCGGGTTCGGCGCCGTGTGGGTGATCGCGGCGCTCTTCGTGCTCTTCTGGTCGATCCCGGTGTTCGCCGCCTTCGTCATCGCGGGACTCTCGTCGTGGTGGCCCGTGTGGCTCTCGGCGCTGGTGGTGTTCGGAGCGATGCTCGTGATCACCGCGGTGCTCGCGCTGCTCGGGTTCCTGAGATTCCGGCGCATCGGCAAGGGCAACCCCGTGTCATCCATCGCCGCAGACGTCCGCGCCGTGAAGGAGGCCGCCGATGACTGAGCAGGTTCCCGTGCCCCGAACCGCCGTGCCGCTCGGTATCGACGACCCGGTCGAGGCCGCCCGAGCCGAGTTGAAGGCGGCCCTGGCCGCCATCGAGCACAAGGTGAACGTGCCGCGCAGGTTCGAGAAGGCGACGGAGGCGCGCATCTCGCGCTATCGCGACTTCGCACGCAAGAACCCCGCGGGTGCGATCGCCGCGACCGTGGCCGCGGCCGCCGCCATCGGCGGCGTCGTCTGGCTCGCCGTCCGGACGTACGTGCGCTGAACCTCCGGGCTTTCGCACGGTCGCCGTGGTTTGACCTCGCGTCCGGGCGGGGGAGACTGGAGCCATGACGATCGACCAGTCCGACGCCGTCGCGTCCGACACGCAGTACACCCTGTGGGCGGTCCTCGCCCGCGACCCGCACAACGCCGTCACCGAGCTGGACGACACCGAGCTCGCGGAGCTCGTCTCGCACATCGAGGCCGGCGGCACGACCGTGCGCGGCTTCTACGACGTGAGCGGGCTTCGCGCCGACGCCGACCTGATGATCTGGCTGCACGGCCCCTCGGCCGAGGACCTGCAGCGCGACCTGCGGCGCCTCCGCCGCTCCGAGCTGCTGCGCCCGCTGGTGCCGGTCTGGAACGCGATGGGCGTGCACCGGGACGCCGAGTTCAACAAGGCCCACGTGCCCGGGTTCCTGCGCGGCATCGCCGCGAAGGACTGGCTGTGCCTCTACCCCTTCGTGCGCAGCTACGAGTGGTACCTGCTTCCCGAGGAGGAGCGCCGCGAGATGCTCGTCGAGCACGGCCGCAAGGGCGCCGCGTTCCGTGGGGTCACCGCGAACACGGTCGCCAGCTTCGCGCTCGGCGACTACGAGTGGCTGCTGCCCATGGAGTCCGATGTGCTCAGCGACCTCACCGACATGATGCGAGACCTCCGCTACACCGAAGCGCGCCGCCATGTGCGAGAAGAGGTGCCGTTCTACACCGGCCGGCGCATCCCGACCTCGGCCATCCCCGAGGTGCTCGCGTGATGTCGGCGCACGCGTGAGCGACGCTCCGATCCGCCTCGGCACGCGCCGCAGCGCCCTGGCGACCGCACAGTCGCAGCAGGTCGCCGACGCGCTCGCCGCGGCATCCGGTCGGCCCGTCGAGCTCGTTCTCATCACCTCCGAAGGGGATGTCTCGCGGGCCTCGCTGTCGGAGCTCGGCGGTCGCGGCGTCTTCGCGACCCGGCTGCGGGAGGCACTGCTGGCCGGCGAGTGCGACGTTCTCGTGCACTCGCTGAAGGACCTCCCGACCGCGCCCGCCCCCGGACTCGTGATCGCCGCCACACCGCCGCGCGAGGATCCCCGCGACGTTGTCGTCACCCGCACGGGAGTGCCGCTGCACGAGCTCGCGCCGGGTTCGGTCGTCGGGACGGGCTCCCCCCGCCGCATCGCCCAGGTGCGCCGCCGCAACCCGCGGGTCGAGGTTCGCGACATCCGCGGGAACATCGACTCGCGCATCGGTCGGGTGCGCCTCGGCGAACTCGATGCCGTGATCCTCGCCGCGGCGGGGCTCGCCCGACTCGGCGGGTCGCTCCATGATCTGCACCTCGAGCCGCTCGGACTGGCGGAGTGGCCGACCGCGCCCGGGCAGGGTGTCCTCGCGGTCGAGATCCGCGAGGACGCGTCCGCCGACCTCGCCGATGCCGTCGCGGCGCTCGACGATCGTCGGGCCCGGGTGGAGATCACCGCGGAGCGCGCCGTGCTCGCCGGTCTCGACTCCGGATGCCAGGCGCCGGTCGGTGTGCACGCCGAGTTCGACGGCCATGAACTGCGAGTGCGCACAGTGGTCTACGCCCCCGGCGGGGGCGACCGCATCGGGGACGACCGGGCGATTCCCCTGATCAGCGGGTATGCTGGCGAGAAGGGCAGCGGCGATGGTGCAGATGCTGCCGATCGCGCGGATCCCGTGGCGCGCGCCGAGCGCACCGGTACCGTGATCGCGCGAGACCTCCTCGATCGCGGGGCCGCCGGCCTCGCCACCTGAAAGCGTCCCCATGCACGAAGATCCCGCGCGGACAGAAGCCGCCAAGCCCCTGACGGGCTGGCGCGTTCTCGTCCCCCGCGGGGGACCGTGGGGCGACGGCGTCGCCGCCACGCTGCGATCGCAGGGCGCTGTTCCCGTCGTCGCGCCGCTCATCAACTTCGCGCCCACCAACGATCAGGCGACCCTTGAGCAGGCGCTGCGCGATCTCGCCGACGGCGCGTTCGACTGGCTCACGATGACGAGCGCCACCACGGTCGATGTGCTCGTCGCCTATCGCGCAGAGATCCCCGCCCGCACAAAGGTCGCCGCCGTCGGTGAGACGACCGCCGCCGCGCTCCAGGCCGTCGGCTACCGGGTCGACCTCGTGCCCGACCGCGACAACTCGGCCGCCGGAATGGCCGCCCAGCTCATCGGGCTCGAGCCGGAGCCCCGCGACATCCTCACGCTCCGCAGCGAGATCGCGAAGCCCGTGCTCACCTCGAAGCTCATCGAGGCGGGGCACCGCGTGCGCAGCGTCGTCGCGTACCGCACCGTCGGCGTGCCGGTCACGGAGCGCATCCTGCGCGACGTCGAGAACGGGCGCATCAACGCGATCCTGGTGACGAGCGGCTCGGTCGCCGAGCAGGTGCACGAGCAGTTCCCGCACATCCCCGATGCGACCGTCATCGCCGCGATCGGTCCGCGCACCGCGACCGATGCCCGCAAGGTGGGCCTCGACGTCGATGTCGTCGCCCCCCGCCAGACCGTCGACGCGCTGATCGAGGCGGTGTCGCACCTGGTGCTGCCGCACGCAGCCGACGAGTTCCAGCCGTGAGCTTCCCCACCCACCGACTGCGCCGCCTGCGCCAGTCGCCCGCCGTGCGCCGCCTCGCCCGCGAGACGACGCTGGTGCCGTCGCAGCTCGTGCTGCCGCTGTTCGTGCGCGAAGGCATCGCCGATCCGCAGCCGATCGGCTCGATGCCGGGGGTGGTGCAGCACTCGCTCGACTCGCTGCGGCGGGCGGCGACGGATGCCGCGGCCGCCGGTCTCGGTGGCGTGATGCTGTTCGGCGTGCCCGCCGTGCGCGATGCGATCGGCTCGGGTGCGGACGACGAGCGCGGCATCCTGAACGTCGCGACCGCCGCGGTCGCCGCGGAGGTCGGGGATGCGCTCGTCGTGCAGACCGACCTGTGCCTCGACGAGTTCACCGACCACGGCCACTGCGGCGTGCTCGCCGCAGACGGGTCGGTCGACAACGATGCGACCCTCGAGCGCTACGCGGCGATGGGTCTTGCGCAGGCGCGGGCGGGGTCGGCGATGCTGGGCCTGTCGGGCATGATGGACGGCCAGGTCGCGCACGTGCGCGCTGCGCTCGACGCGGAGGGCTTCACCGACACCCTGCTGCTGGCCTACTCGGCCAAGTACGCGGGGGCGTTCTACGGACCGTTCCGCGAGGCGGTCGACTCGCAGCTCACCGGCGACCGCCGCACCTACCAGCTCGACCCGGCGAACGCGCGCGAGGGTGTGCGGGAGGCGATCGTCGACGCCGAGGAGGGCGCCGACGTCGTCATGGTCAAGCCCGCGCTGCCCTACCTCGACGTGCTCGCCGAGGTGCGTGCCTCGGTCGATGTGCCGGTGTGGGCCTACCAGGTGTCGGGCGAGTACGCGATGATCGAGGCCGCCGCCGCGCACGGCTGGATCGACCGTCGTGGCGCGATCTCCGAGTCGCTGCTGTCGATCCGGCGCGCCGGTGCCGACGCGGTGCTGTCGTACTGGGCGCTCGAGGCGGCCGGCTGGCTGCGCGAGTCCCTCTGATCCATCCGGGAGGTGCGGTGTCCGACCGCAACGACGATCTGTTCACGCGCGCCCGCGGCGTCATCCCCGGCGGGGTGAACTCTCCGGTGCGGGCCTACGGCTCGGTGGGCGGTGCGCCCCGGTTCGTCTCGTCGGCGGCGGGGCCGCGGGTGACGGATGCCGCGGGCACCTCCTATGTCGACCTCGTCGCGTCATGGGGTCCGGCGCTGCTCGGCCACGCGCATCCCGAGGTCGTCGAGGCGGTGCGGGAGGCCGCGACCCGGGGTCTCTCGTTCGGCGCGCCGACGGAGGCCGAGGTCGAGCTCGCCGAGCTCATCGCCGCTCGCGTGCGGGTGGGCGAGGCGGCTCCCGTCGAGCGGGTGCGACTGGTGTCGACCGGCACCGAGGCGACCATGACGGCGATCCGTCTCGCCCGCGGGGTCACCGGCCGCGACCTGCTGGTGAAGTTCGCGGGGCACTACCACGGCCACTCCGACGGCCTGCTCGCCGCCGCCGGGTCCGGTGTCGCGACGCTCGCGCTGCCGGGGAGCGCGGGCGTGCCGGCACCGATCGCCGCGCAGACCCTCGTGATCGACTACAACGACCTCGACGCCGTGCGCGAGGTGTTCGCCGTGCACGGCGACCGCATCGCCGCCGTGATCGTCGAGGCGGCGGCCGCGAACATGGGCGTCGTCGCGCCCCTGTCCGGATTCAACGCCGCCCTCGCCGACATCGCCCACGCGCACGGCGCGCTCCTCATCCTCGACGAGGTGCTCACCGGATTCCGCGTGCACCCCGCCGGCTTCTGGGGCCTGCAGCAGGCCGCCGGCGAGCATTACCTCCCCGACATCATCACGTTCGGCAAGGTCGTCGGCGGCGGCATGCCACTCGCCGCCCTCGGCGGCCGGGCCGACGTCCTCGACGCGCTCGCGCCTGTCGGCCCCGTCTACCAGGCGGGAACGCTGAGCGGCAATCCGCTCTCGGTGGCTGCGGGGCTCGCGACCCTGCGCCTTGCGACGCCCGCCGTCTACGAGAAGGTGGATGCCGCGGCATCCGTCGTCGCGACCGCCCTCGCCGACGCGCTCGCCGCCGAGGGCGTGGTGCACGCCGTGCCGAGCGCGGGATCGCTGTTCGGCGTCGCGTTCCTGCCCAAGGCACCGCGGTCGTACGCCCAGGCCCTCACCCAGGAGGCGTGGCGCTACCCCGCGTTCTTCCACGCCATGCTCGACGCCGGGGTGGCGCTGCCGCCGAGCGTCTACGAGGCCTGGTTCCTCACCGCGGCGCACGACGACGACGCGCTCGCTGTGATCACGGCGGCGCTTCCGGGCGCGGCGCGCGCCGCGGCATCGGCGCAGGCCCCCGCGTGACCCGGGTCGTCGTGCTCGCCGGCGGGGTCGGCGGCTCGAAGTTCACCCTCGGTGTGCGTGAGGCGCTCGCCCGTCGCGGCGATCCCGCGGCGACCGTCGTCGTGAACACCGGCGACGACCTGTGGCTGAGCGGCGTGCGCCTGCAGCCCGACATCGACTCGGTGCTCTATGCGCTCGGCGGCCAGAACGACACCGTCCGCGGGTGGGGACGCGCCGGCGACACCGAGCGGGTCAACGCCGAGCTGCAGGCGTGGGGCGCCGGCTGGCCGTGGTTCACGCTCGGCGACCTCGATCTCGGCACCCACCTCGCGCGCACCGGATGGCTGCGCGACGGTCTCTCCGTCACCGAGGTCGTCGCCCGTCTGTCGGCCCGCTGGCCGCTGGGCGTGACCCTGCTGCCGATGACCGACAGCGAGGCCGACACGTGGGTGCGGCTCGAGTCGGGCGAGGTGCTGCACTTCCAGGAGTGGTGGACCCGGCACCGCGCGACCCTCGCCCCCCGCGCATTCGAGAATCCCGGGCTGGTCGGCGCCGTCCCCGCACCCGGCGTCGTCGAGGCGATCGCCGCCGCCGACGTCGTGCTGCTCGCGCCGTCGAACCCGGTCGTCTCGATCGGCCCGATCCTCGCCGTTCCCGGGGTGCGGGACGCCCTCGCCGCGACATCCGCTCGGGTCGTCGGCGTCTCGCCGATCATCGGCGGTGCGGTCGTGCGCGGCATGGCCGACGTGTGCCTCACCGCGATCGGCGTCGACACCGCGGCCGATGCCGTGGCCGCCCACTACGGCAGTCGCACCGCCGGCGGCGTGCTCGACGCGTGGCTGCTCGCCGAGGAGGACGCGGCGCTCGCACCGGCCGTCGCCGCGGTCGGGATCACCCCGGTCGTCGCGCCGCTGTGGATGACCGATGTCGCGGCCTCGGCCGCGATCGCCGACGCCGCGCTGGCCGCGGCCGCCCGCTGAACCGGGCCCTCGCGGGATAGGCGCCGGAGCCGATCGGCCGTGCCTCAGGTCGGTTCGACGTACCGCAACTCCGGAGTCGCGCGCGGGGCGACGCCAACGCCGGGTTCCGGCGGGATTCTCCGGAGTCGTGGTCACCGCGGCGCGGCGCCGTGACTCAGCCGGCGTCGCCGCTTGGAGGCACGGACACGACCCGTCCGGACACGGTGGCGGCACCGAGTTCCGTGATCTCCCAGTCGAGGCCGCGCGCGAGGAGGAGCGTGCCCGCCCCCGCCTCTGCCGGCGCAGGGGGGGTGTAGAGAGCTGGGGTGCCCGCGGGAATGGTGAGGTGCAGCATCGTGGGTCCCGTCGGGACGGTCTCCCGGGTGAGGAACGTCCCGACCAGGAACGTGGGCTCGTGCACGCGCGTGCCCGGGGCGGCTCCCGCCGGAAGTGCGTCGGGGTCGTACGGAAGGGCGACCACGACCGTCTCGGGCGCGGGGCGCACCCGAACGGCACCGTCGAGGGCGGCGATACGGGCGTCGATCTCCGGGGTCGACGGGGCGACGCCGCGCAGCACGGCGTCGATCTGCTCGCGCGTGACGGGGGTGCGAGCGACCTCCGGCGACGCCGCACGGCCACGGGCTGCACCGCCGCGCGAGTTCCGGTCGGGCCGAGGGGGGTTGAGCGCGCCCGAGACGGCGGCCGTATTCGGGAACGTGACGAGATCCGTGCCGACTGCCCCGGAGCGCTCCGGACCGGCGGTACCCACGAGCGAGTCGAACAGCTCGTGTGCCGGGACGCCATTGGCTGCGCCGTCAGCGAGGATCCGCCACCAATGATCGGAGTGGATGTTGACGTAATCCTCGTCGTCGTAACCCGCCAGAAGGACGAGTACGCCGCCGGCCGGATCGGCCGACGTGACGAGGTAGCCGCGAAGGTCGTCGCCGCGACGAACAGGGGCCGCGATCACCGGGCCGTCGGAATGATGCGCGTACGTCGGTGGTCCGCTGACGACGCGGAAGTGGACGTCGTCGTCTTTCCAGCTCATTTCACCACCTCCGCGTAGACGTGCCATTGGCCGTTGACGAGCTCCGATGAGGTCGCCCTCCACTCTAGGCCGCGCCCGAGAAGAAGCTCTCGCTCCGATCCGCCGAACTGCGACATCTCCTCGACCCATCCCGCGGGTGTGCCCGGGGGCACGGTGAGGTGAAGGATCGCGTCCTTGTCGGCGAAGCTCTGGGCGGGTCCGCCGAGGGAGGTCGAGAGGAACGAATCCTCGGTCAGCGTGTTGCCGGCGGCGGCCTTGGGTGTGAAGGGCCAGTGCGAGATGCCCGTTCCGCGTGTCACTTCGATCGTCTCGGTCAGCGGTCGGCGGGCGAGCGTCTCGTCGATCGCGCGGATGTGACCCTCGAGCTCAGCCGGATACGGCGGGCCCTTGCGCAGCGCGCCGTTGATCTCGGCGTAGGTGATCCCGCTCGGTCCGGGTGCTTCGCGGGTGTAATCGAACACCGCCTCCCGCTGAGCCGGGGTCAGCTCGTCGGACAAACCGGCCCAGGCCTGCCGACCGTACGCGACAGCCTCGTCGTCGTCGGCGAAGCGGCGCACGGATGTCAGGCTCACCGCGTCCCCCTCGTGACCCAGCACCCGGCTCACGGCGCTCCTGCCGCCCTTCAGCACCGAGGCGAACAGCTCGTCGGCGTGGGAGAGCAGCGACCGAAGCTTCTCCAGCAGCGTCGCGAGGGTCTTGATCGAGCGGAGCAGCGCGGTGAGCTTCGAGCCGATCTTCGCGGTCCACGAGGCGACGCGCGTCGCGACCTGTTCGACGATCCACGGGGTCGCCAGCCCCGCGGTGACCACCGCCTCCGCGGCCCAGGAGATCGCGGAGCCGACGAGCTGCGACAGCACGTCCCGCACGATGTCGTGCACGACCTGAACGATGGTGGCGGCGACCTGCAGCCCCGTCGCCATGGCACCCGCCCACGTCGCCGCGCCGTGCAGGTGCTGCGCGGCATCCGTCTGGAACCTCCGGTAGGCGTCCATCGCCTCGCCCGCCAGCTCGTCGAGGTCGCCCAGCACCCGGGTCAGCTCGTCCCCGGACTGCTGCAGCTGCGACTGGATGTTCGTCCACGTCGCCGCGAACGCCTGCACCTCTCCGGCGTCGCCGGTGAGGTCGTTGAACCAGCCCTTCAGCGGCTCGAAGTGATCGATGAGCCAGCCGAGTCCGGCGGCGATGAGCGACCCGAGCGGATCCGACACCGTCGCGACCGTGTCGACCGCCGTCGAGAACGCAGCCATTCCCCCCTCGACCCAGTTGCCCGATTCGATCGCCGAGACGAGCTGCGACCCCGAGTCGAGCAGGCCCGCGCCGCTGAACGCGGTCGCGGTCTCGACCCTCGTCGCGACCAGCGGGTTGTCGGTCATGGATGCCTCACCCCAGCGCCTTCTCGATCGACTGCACCGCACGCGCCACGTCGTCCTCGAAGTCGGCCATGTCGGTGGCCACCCCGCGCACCTCCCGGGCGCTCCGGGTCAGCATCCCCTCCGCGGCGGCGATCGCGGAACCGGCCATGGTCGCCGCGAGCGTGGCCGGTGGCACGAGGAAGGCGCAGAGCACTCCGAATGCGCCGCTGCCCATGTTCGTCGCGCGGCTCGCGTCGGCGGCCACCCGCACGTCGGCGGCCACCTGATCGACGCGCGCGGCGTGCGAGGAGATGAGGTCCGCGTCGATCGCGATGCGTTCAGCCATCGTGCCGCCCTCAGATGGCGATCGTCGTGTCGGCCGACGGCGCCGGGCGGTCGAGCTCGCCCCGCAGGTGGGCGACGGTGGGTGAATCGGCGCCGAAGGCCTCGCTCGCCAGCTCCAGAGCCTTCTCGCCGGCCCGCCGCTGCGCCTCGTTCGCGGTGTGCACGATGAGCCGGCCGAGGTCGCGCGACGGCAGATGGGATGCCGCGTCGGTGAGCTCTACGGCGGCGAGGCGGCCCGAGGCATCCACCGTGACGGTGACCTCGCGTCGCGGTGACGTCGCGACCCCGCGCACGGCGTCGATCTGCCGCCTCAGCTCCGCCGCCCGCTCGGCACGCTCCTGCGCGTCGGCGATCTGCTGCTCGACCGTCGCGATGGCCAGATCCGCATCGAGATCGGCGGAGAAGAAGTCACTCACGCGCGTCAGGTTACGACCGGGGTCGGGCGGGTGACGGCTCTTGTCCACAGGCGGGCGTTGCGCCGCCCGGGGCCGGGTCGGCGTCTGTCAGCGCACCATCCAGGCGAGCAGTGATCGCAGCGCGTCGGCCCCGTCGGCACCGATCTCGGGGTGCCGCGCCACGACGTCGTCCACCTCCCTCGCGACCCAGTCCGGGACGTCCCTCGTGGGGGAGTCGAGGGCGACGGTGTCGAGCTCGGTCACGATCGCGACGGTGCGGCGCCGCAGCTCGAGGTCGGTGATGCGCTCGGGATGTCGGCCGATACCCGTCGCGGTCGCGCCCCAGACGTAGGCGCGCAGCCCGTCGTCGACGGTGTCGACGACGGGCTGCGCGAAGGTCATGGGCGCGGGGATCTCAGTGCGTCGCGTCGTCGCGCCGTGCCACCGGCCGCGCCGTCATGCTGCGGTGCCGTGCCGTCGCGACGCGGAACGCGAAGCCCACGGCGACGCACGCGAGGAAGCTCCAGACGACGAAGGTCAGGACACGCGCGGCGCTGGTGCCGTCGAACAGGAGGTTGGCGGCGACCATCGCGATGATCGCGACGACCACGAGGGCGCCCAGGGCGTAGGGGATGGTGGCGCGAATGACGGGTCCGGTCATCGAAGTCTCCATGCGTCGTTGCGGGAGGTGCTCGGTGGGCCCATAGTAGGGGCGTCGTCGGCCGGCGCCAAGCATCTTGTGCACGACGTCGCCGTCGTGCCATGAGATTCAGCCGGCGGCCACCAGGACGGCGTGTGTTCGGGGACCGACTCCGAGGGTCGCGGCGACAGCCAGCTGGGCGGCGGTGTCGACGTCGCGGCGGAGGGTCGAGGCATCCGACACCGGCAGCACCGCGCACCCGAGGGCCACATGGCGAGCGAACGAGCCGTCGCCGAACGCACTCGCCCACGGCACCCCCGCGCCCGCGGTGACGAGCGTCGATCCGGTGCCCTCCGCGTCGGCGACGACGGCGCGGTCGACGGATGCCGCGGCCGCCAGCGCCGCGTCGAGATCGCCTGAGCGCAGCGCCGGCAGGTCGCCGAGGAGCGCCGCGCGGTGGGCGGTGGCGGCGGCCGCCACGCCGCGTGCGATCGCGGCATCCAACCCCCGTGCCTCGCCCTCATCGATCACGCGCACGCGGCCGGACGCCGCCGACGCGCGAAGCTCCGCGTCGTCGGTCACCACGATCACCTCGGCGACCCGGTGCGCCGCGGCGGCCGCGGCGATCGTGTCGAGCGCGATCGCGCGGGCGAGGGCGGCGCGGTCGGCGACGCGCAGGCGCGACTTGCCCACCGACGTCGGCTTCACGGGCACGACGACGGTGAACAGCGGCGGCGGGGCGGCGGTCACGCTCCGAAACGGGCGCGCAGGCGCGGCAGGATCTCGGTGCCGTAGGTGCGCAGGAAGGTCTCCTGGTCGAAGCCCGGGTCGTGGAACACGAGGTGACGGAAGCCGAGCTCGGCGTAGCGGGAGATCTGCTCGACGTGCTCGTCGGGGTCGGTCGACACGATGAAGCGCGAGGCGGCCCGTTCGATCGGCAGCTCGGCGGCGCGGCGCTGCATCTCGATCGGGTCGTGCACGTCGCGCTTCTCCTCGGGGGAGAGCGCGAGCGGTGCCCAGAAGCGGGTCTTCTCGAGCGCGGTCTCGCGGTCGTCGGCGAGCGACACCTTCACCTCGATGAGGGTGTCGACGTCGTCGTCGCTGCGGCCGGCCTTCGTGATGCCTTCTTCGAGCGCGGGCAGCAGGGTGTCGACGTAGAGGGCCGGGTCCTTGCCGCTCGTGGTGATGAAGCCGTCGGCGATTCGGCCCGCGAGCTTCGTGGCGGCGGGACCGGCGGCGCCGATGTAGATCGGCACGAGCTCGTCGGGACGGTCGTAGACGGTGGCGTCGGTCACCGAGTAGAACTGCCCGTCGAACGTGACGCGCTCGCCCGACCACAGCTCGCGGATGAGCGTGATCGACTCCTTGAGGCGCTGGAAGCGCTCGGGCGGCTCGGGCCAGTCGAGGCCGAGTGTCACCTCGTTGAGCGCCTCGCCGGTGCCGACGCCGAGCACGATGCGGCCAGGGTTCAGCAGCCCCAACGTCGCGAATGCCTGCGCGATGACCGCCGGGTGGTAGCGGAACGTGGGGGTGAGCACCGAGGTGCCCAGCAGCACCCGCGAGGTGCGGGCCCCCACGGCGCCGAGCCACGGGATCGCCGCCGGTGCGTGGCCGCCCTCGTGCATCCACGGCTGGAAGTGGTCGCTGATGAACACCGAGTCGAAGCCGACCTCTTCGGCGAGCACGGCGAAGTCGGCGAGCTGGCCGGGGCCGAACTGCTCGGCGGAGGCCTTGTAGCCGAGGCGCAGGGGAATGGTCATGATGCTCCCATCGTGGACGTGTCGGAGTCGGGGGTCGAGTCGATGACGGATGCCGCACCGTCGCCGGCGGCGCCGACGAGCTCGTGCGGCGGCTCGAACTCGGCGCCGGTCGCGCCGTCGAGCACGCGCCGGAACGCGTCGACGGGCGCCGGCCACAGCAGCGTCAGGCGGCCAGAACGCGGATCGACGTACCAGTTGCGGCATCCGCCGGTCAGCCACGGCGTCGCGGCGGCGGCGGCGTCGATCGCGGCGGTGTAGGCGGTCTCGGCCTCGGGGCGCACCCGCCGCACGGCAGGGTGCTCGCGCAGGGCGCGGGCGGCGTACCGGGCCTGCTGCTCGGCCATGAGCACCGAGGAGTTGTGCCCGAGCGAGGCGTTCGGGCCGTTGAGCACGAACAGGTTCGGGAAGCCGGTGACCACCGTCGAGGCGAACGAGGTCATGCCGGTCGCCCAGTGAGCCGCAAGGGTGCCGTGCTCACCGGTGACGAGCTCGGCATAGGGCTGCTCGGCGGCGGCGAAACCGGTCGCCAGCACGATGACGTCGGCATCCATGCGTCGTCCGCTCGCGGCGGTCAGCGTCGTGCCCGAGACCTCGGTGAGCGCCGACGGCTCGAGGTCGACGAGACCCGACGCGATCGACGGGTAGAAGTCGTCCGAGAGCAGCACACGGGTGCAGCCGAACGCGTACGCCGGCGTCAGCGCCGCCCGCAGCGTCTCGTCGGGCACCTGCGCGGCGAGGTGGTCGAGGGCGGCCGCGTGGGCGCGCGCGGATGCCGCGGCATCCCCCGACCGCGACGCGAAGCGTTCCTCGCCTTCGCGGTAGAGCGCGTCGTACGCGGCCTGCACCGCGTCGGGGTCGGCATCGAGGGCCGCTCGCTCGTCGGCGTCGTAGGTGCGCCCGCCGCGCGGGACGATCCACGCGGGCGTGCGCTGGAAGAGGGTCACCCGGGCGCCGCGTCTCGCGATCTCGGGGGCGAGCTGCACGGCGCTCGCGCCGGAGCCGATGACCGCGACGCGGGCTCCGGTGAGGTCGACGTCGTCGCGCCAGCGGGCCGAGTGGAAGATCGGCCCGGGGAAGCTCGCGAGTCCCTCGATCTCGGGGATGCGCGGCTCGGTCAGCCGGCCGCACGCGAGCACGAGGGCGTCCGCCTCGAGCTGCGCCGGCGAGGCGCCGCCGGTCGAGACCCGCCACAGCGACGCGCCCGCGTCCCAGGTCGCGGCCGTCATCGGGGTGTCGTAGCGCAGGGCGTCGCCGAGCTCGGCGGCGACCTGCTCGAGGTAGGTGCGGATCTCCTCACCCGGCGCGAACTCGCGCGTCCACGCGCCGCTCAGGTGCGAGCGCAGCTGGTAGAGCCGCGACGGCACGTCGCACGCGATGCCGGGATAGACGTTGTCCCGCCACGTACCGCCGGCGCTCGCCGCCCGCTCGATGACGGTGACGTCATGCCCCTCGTCGCGCAGCGCGAACGCGGCGGCGAGCCCCGAGAAGCCCGCGCCGACGATGAGCACCCGCGTCGCCGTCACCGGGCCGCCTTCCGCTCGGCATCGGGCTCGCGGTAGTCGGTCGTTCGCTGCCGGAACGGTCGCAGCAGCGACGCGGCGAGCCGCGCGGCCTCGGGGATCGGCAGCTCGAGCCCCTGCTCGACGCTGGCATCGGGGCGCACGCGTCCATCCAGCAGGGTGCCGCCGAGGTCGTCGCCGCCCGAGCGCAGCAGCACGGCGGTCGCCGCGATTCCGAGCCGCGTCCAGGGCACCTGTACGTGGGGGATACTGCCCGTCAGCAGCAGGCGCGAGACCGCGACCATCGCGCGATGCTCGTCGATCGGGGCGCGGCCGGCGACGAGCGGCACGCCGCCGAGCGGCGCGGGAAGCGGGATCGGCACGAACTCGGTGAAGCCGCCGCCGCTGCCGGCGGCCGCGGCATCCGCCTGCAGCTCACGCAGGCGACGCAGATGCGCGACGCGCTCGCCGGCGGTCTCGACGTGGCCGTAGAACAGCACCGACGTCGAGCGGAAGCCGTGCGCGTGCGCGGCGCGGATGCCCGTCTCCCACCGGTCGATCTCGAGGTCGCCGTCGAACGCCGCCCGTCGCACCCGCTCGCTCAGCACCTTGACGCCGGTGCCGGGTACGCTGCGCACGCCCGCGTCCCGGAGTGCCGCCAGGGCACCGTCGAGACCGAGCCCGCCGCGGTCGGCGAGATCCCAGACGTCCTGCGGGCGGTAGGCGTGCAGGTGCAGGCGGGGCGCCGTCTCGTGCACGGTGCGGGCGATGTCGAGATAGGCGCGGGGATCTTCGGATGCCGCCACCCGCCCCTGCACGCAGATCTCCGTCGCGCCGAGGTCCCACGCGTCGGTGGTGATCGCCGCGACGTCGTCGAGCGTGAACGTGCCGGGCTCGCCGGTCGCGACCGCCCGGAACCCGGTGGAGGTGAGATTGCGGTTCACGACGATGCTGACCGTCTCGCCGACCGTATAGCGCCGCACGTCGTCGGCGGTCGCGGTGAGGGTGTCGAGGCCGGACCCGGTCGCGGTCAGCAGGCGCACCCAGTCGCCGTCGTCGAGGTCTCCGGGGGCGGATGCCGCGGCCTCCGCGAGTCGGGCGAGGTCGCCGCCGCTGCGCCGTGATGCCGCCGGGGCGCCGCAGCGACGGAGTGCGGGCGCCGCGTCACCGGCGAGCCCCGAGTCGGGGTCGGCGAGCCTCGCGACCGCGGGTCGGAGATCGGGGTCGATCCAGCCGTCGGGATCGCGCACGAACTCGGGGTGCGCGGTGAGCCGCTCGCGCAGGGTGAAGCCGAGCTCGGCGGTGCGACGGGCGAGGTCGTCGAGGTGCGGCCAGGGGCGCTCGGGGTTGACGTGGTCGGCGGTGAGCGGCGACACCCCGCCCCAGTCGTCGGCGCCGGCGCGCACGAGAAGCTCGAACTCCGTCTCATCCGACAGGTTCGGCGGCACCTGCACGCGCATGCGCGGCCCGAGCACGAGGCGCGCGGTCGCGACCGCCGCGACGTACTCGAGCAGCGACGCGTCGGGCGCGGCCCGCATCGCGGTGCGCGGCTTCGCGCGGAAGTTCTGCACGATCACCTCCTGCACGTGACCGTGGCGGCGGTGCGCATCGCGGAGCGCGATGAGCGACTCCGCCCGATCGTGCACGGTCTCACCGATGCCGACGAGGATGCCCGTCGTGAACGGCACCCGCTCTCGGCCGGCGTCCTCGATCACCGCCAGTCGCACGTCGGGGTCCTTGTCGGGCGAGCCGTAGTGCACCTGCCCGGGCTCCTCGAACAGCCGGCGCGAGGTCGTCTCGAGCATCATCCCCATCGAGGGGGCGGTGGGGCGCAGCATCCGCAGCTCGTCCGCCGACATCACGCCGGGGTTCGCGTGGGCGAGCAGCCCGGTCTCGGCGGTGATGAGCCGAGCCATCGCGGCGACGTAGTCGAGCGTCGAGGTGTAGCCGTGCTCGTCGAGCCAGGCGCGCGCCTCGGGCCAGCGGTCCTCTGGGCGGTCGCCGAGGGTGAGCAGGGCCTCTTTGCATCCGAGGGCGGCGCCCTGGCGGGCGACGGTGAGCACCTGCTCGGGCGTCATGTAGACGGGCTTGCGCAGCAGTCGCAGCTGTGAGGGGGTGTCGACGAAGATGCAGTAGTGACAGCGGTCGCGGCAGAGGGTCGTGAGCGGGATGAACACCTTGCGCGAATAGGTGATGACGCCCGGGCGGCCGGCTGCGGTGAGCCCCTCGTCGCGCAGAGCGGATGCCGCGGCCAGCAGCGCCTCGAGATCGTCGCCAACGGCACCCAGCAGCGCTTCGGCGTCGGCGGCGTCGAGGTCGCGGCCCGCGCGGGCGGCGGCGATCGCCTCGGGGATGCGCACGGCGGACGCCGGCGCCGGATGATCGGCCAGACTCACCGGTTCAGTCTTCCACCCGCAGAAGGCGTCGGGGTTGTCGGATCGTTGCCGGGATGTAAGCAAACGCCGCCGCGGCCGCCGCGGTGCCCTGGCAGACTAGGCGCATGGTGACCCTGCTGCTCGACTCGGCTCAGCTCGAGATCGTGCTGTCGGGCGCCGAGCGGCTCACGGCATTCCGCAAGCGGAATATCGTCGTCGAACGCTCGTCGATCACCCGGGCTCAGCTCACCGACGACCCGTGGACGTGGCTGCGGGGCACCCGCGGGCGCTCGACCTACGTGCCGGGCGTCACCGCCGCGGGAACGTGGCGCACCGGCGTCGGTGACGACTTCGCCGTCATCCGGGCGAAGCGCCCCGGTGTGGTAATCGACCTCGACGAGTCGGCGGAGTTCTCGCGCATCATCCTCACCACGCGGCACGGCGTGGCACTGCTGCGCGCCCTGCGGCTCGACGGCGGCGACGAGCCGACGGATGTCGCCGAGCTCGCGCCCGACGCCGACTGACGCGCCCGCTCAGGCGACGTCGCGTCGCCAGCTGAAGATGTGGCCGAGCAGGAGCAGCGCGAATGCGTAGGCGGCGAGCACGATGGCCGCCGCGTACCAGGTGAGCGGGTCGGGAGACGCTCCGCCCTGACCGAGCGTCAGCACGGACGAGCCCACCAGCTGGTCGGATGCCGCGCCGGGCAGGAAGCGCCCGACATCCTGCAGCCACGAGACGAACATCGTGCCGAGGCGCAGCAGCGGCTCGATGAACTGGGTGAACGCGAGCACGACGACGATCGCGGCGACCTGGTTGCGGATGAGGGTGCCGAGGCCCAGGCCCACCCAGGTCCACAGCACGAACACGAGCAGGATGCGTCCGACCAGCGCCCAGGTGTCGGACGAGCCGAGACCGGTAGGCAGACCGTGGGCGGCGAGCAGACCCGCGATCGGTCCGACGGTCACGAGAAGCGCGAGCACGCCGTAGAGCAGTCCGAGGGTCGTCGAGGCCAGCAGCTTCGCCCACAGCACAGTGCCGCGCGCGGGGGTCGCCAGGAACGTCGGCGTGAGCGTCTTGTGGCGGAACTCGCCGGTGACGATGAGCGTGCCGATCAGCAGCGGAAAGACGTAGCCGATCGACGAGGCCAGGCTGTACAGCGTCGCCGGAACCTCACTGCTCGACTCGCTGAGCGCACTGCCCGTGCTCGATGAGGACAGGACGAATCCGAGGAACGTGGACACGAACCCGACGTAGACGACGAGCACGATCGCGAGGATCCACCAGATCGCGGTGGAGTAGAGCTTCGTCAGCTCGGATCGGGTGGCACGGGCGAGGCTCATCGCTGCTCGCTTTCGTCGTGGCGGTCGGTATCGGATGCGGCGGGCTCCGCGTCATCCGGGTACTCCTCGGTCGCATCGCTCCCGGCGGCGACCGGGACGTCGGCGAGCTCGACGACCTCTGCCGGACGCTCGACCTCTTCCACGCCCTCTGTCGCGCCCTCAAGCTCGGTCGTGCTCGAGCCGTCGGGCACACCTGCCGCGGATGTCACATCGGGTGCGGCCGACGCGGTGGTGGCCGGCTCATCGGGTGCGGCGGCGTCCGCCGCGGGGGCGAGGATGCCGGCGGCGGACGCATGCACGCGGTCGCCGGAGACCAGCTCGAGGAACGCCTCTTCGATGTTCGGCCCGCGGCGCACGAGCGACGACAGGGCGACACCGGCCGCCGCGGCGGCTGCGCCGACCTCGACGGCATCGGCGTGGAGAACCGTGAAGCCCGTGCGCAGGAGGTCGTAGGTGAAGCCGCCCGCGGTGAGGGCTGCCGCGAGGGCGGCGCGGTCGGGGGCATCCACCACCGTCGACACCTCGTCGGGGCCGACGATGTCCTCGATGGCACCCTGGTAGACCAGTCGCCCCTTGGCGACGATGAGCAGGGCGTCGGCTGTCTGCTGCACCTCGGAGAGCAGGTGCGATGACATGAGCACCGTACGACCCTCGCGGGCCAGATGCTGCAGCAGCGTGCGCATCCACTTGATGCCCTCGGGGTCGAGGCCGTTCGTCGGCTCGTCGAGGATCAGCACTCCGGGGTCTCCCAGCAGGGCGTAGGCGAGGCCGAGGCGCTGCCGCATGCCGAGCGAGTACCCGCCGACCCTGCGGCCCGCGGCATCCGACATGCCGACGAGCGCCAGCACCTCGTCGACGCGGGAGGTGGGGATTCCCGCCGCCTGGGCGTAGACCTTCAGATGGTTCGCGCCCGAGCGACCCGGGTGGAAGGAGGATGCCTCGAGCACCGCGCCGACGCTGCGCAGCGGATCGGTCAGCTCACCGTAGAGGCGTCCGCCGATGCGGGCGGTGCCCGATGTCGGGCGCACCAGACCGAGCAGCATGCGCAGCGTCGTGGTCTTGCCCGCCCCGTTCGGGCCGAGGAAGCCGGTCACCACGCCGGGCTCGACGCGCGCGGTCAGGCCCGCGACCGCATCGACGCGGCCGAAGCTCTTGCGCAGGTCGGTGAATTCGAGCACCTGGCCGTCCGGCATCGGCTCCTCCTCGGTCCGTGGTGGTTCCATCTTGGCGGACAACCGCCGATCGACCCGGGATTTGCGCCGTCATCGGGCGGTAACGTTGCCCCGTGACCGACGTGCACCCCACCGATGCCGGCGTCGTGGTTCGCACCGAGCACTCGCTCGGCCGCCTCACCCTCGACCGCCCTGCGGCGATCAACGCGCTCGACGTGCACATGATCCGTGCCCTCCGGGCGGCACTCGACGCCTGGCGGGGTGACGCCGACATCGACACCGTGCTGCTCGACGGCGCCGGTGATCGCGGCCTCTGCGCGGGCGGCGACGTTCGTGCCCTCTACGCCTCGATCGTCGCGGGCAGGGTCGACGAGGTGGGGGTGTTCTTCCGGGAGGAGTACGCCCTCAACGCCGCGATCGACGAATACCCCGCCCCCATCGTCGCCTTCGCCGACGGCATCACCATGGGCGGCGGCATCGGTCTCGCCGGCCACGCCGCCGTGCGCATCGTCACCGAGCGATCCCGGCTCGCGATGCCCGAGACCCGCATCGGATTCACCCCCGACGTCGGCGGCAGCTACCTGCTGTCCCGCGCACCCGGCCGGCTCGGCGAATACCTCGCCCTCACCGGCGACACGATGAGCGCCTCCGATGCGATCCACGCGGGCTTCGCCGACCACTTCGTCCCCTCCGCGCACCTCGACGCGATCCGCGACGCCCTCGTCACGCGGGCAGACCCCTCCGGACCCGCCGAGCTCGTGCTGCTATTCGACGAGACGCCCGAGGCATCCGAGCTCGCCGCGAAGCAGCCCTGGATCGACGCGACCTTCGACGCCGACACGGTGCCCGGCATCATCGCGAAGCTGCGCGCCGTCGGAGAGCCCGAGGCATCCGCCCTCGCCGACCGGCTCACCCACGCGGCGCCCACTGCTCTCGCCGTCACGCTCGAGGCGGTGCGCCGGGCGCGGGAGCTGCCGACGCTGCGCGCCGTGCTCGAGCAGGAGTACCGCCTCGTGCTCTGGTTCGCACACACCCAGCCCGACATGGTCGAGGGCATCCGTGCCCAGCTGGTCGACAAGGACCGCGATCCGCACTGGAACCCCGCCACCCACGACGGCGTCACGCCCGACACGATCGCCGCCGCATTCTCGTACGAACCGGCCGTGCCGCTCTGGTCATGAGCACGCGCCCGCACCGTCGCGCCTACTCGATCGGCATCGCGTTCGACTGGTTCTTCTTCGTCTTCGCGGGGGTCGCGGCCGTGTGGCTCGCCGTGCTGAGCGCCGAGGAGTCGCTGCGACTCGGCTGGTGGGGCATCGCCGGCGGCATCGTGTTCTGGGCGCTGCTGGCCTACCTCGTGCTGCCGCGGCTGCACCGCATCCTCACCACGATCTACGTGCCCGACTACTTCATCGGACGCACCCGCACGAGCGACGGCCTGCTCGGAGACCCGGTCAACCTCGCGCTGCGCGGGGACGGCGACGCGATCGAACGAGCGCTGACCGCGGCCGGATGGACGAAGGCCGACCCGGTGACGCTTCGCTCCTCGTGGCGCATCGTCGCGTCGACCCTCACGCGACGCAGCTACGGTGAGGCGCCGGTCAGTCCCCTGTTCCTCTTCGGTCGCCAGCAGGACTTCGCCTACCAGCAGGAGGTCGACGGCAACCCCGCCCAGCGCCACCACGTGCGGTTCTGGCGCTGCCCCGACGGCTGGCTGCTGCCCGGCGGTGCGCGGGTCGACTGGCTCGCCGCGGGCACCTTCGACACCTCCGTCGGGCTCTCGCTGTTCACGCTGCAGATCACCCACCGGATCGACGCCGACACCGACATCGAACGCGATCACATCGTCGCCACCCTCACCCGGGCGCATCCCGAGATACGCGTCGATGTGCTCGCCGACTTCTCGACGGGCTACCACTCACGCAACGGCGGCGGCGACACCATCCGCACCGACGGGAACCTGCCGATCATCGACGTCACGCGGGTGGCGGCATGAGCGAGACGCCCCACAAGCGCGCCGCCTTCGAGGCCCCCGCCCGCCTCGCGCAACCGACGCCGTACGACCCCGGGATGCCGCGGCCCGGCGCGACGGTCGCCGGCGCCCTGCTCGTGCTGCTGCGCGCCATCGGCGGCATTGTGGTGCTCGTGTCGCTCGTGCTCGACTGGCCCGAGGTGCTCGCCACCCTCGAAGGCGCGTCGGATGCGGGCAGCCTCGCCGCCGAGAGCGGCGTGCTTCTGACGGTCGCTCTCGTCAGCGGCGGCTTCTTCGTCGTCGTCGACCTCGTGCTCGCCCTGTTCATCTATCTCGGGCGCAACTGGGCGCGGGTGCTCGTGCTCATCGTCTCGACGATCTCCATCGTGTCCGCGTTCGTGTCGTGGTGGGCCCAGGGACAGCAGCTGACCCTCGACGGCTCGCTCACGACGCTCGCCCTCGACATCCTCGTCCTGCTCGCCCTGTCGTCCCGCGCGGCGGCCGCCTACGCCCGCCGGACGGAGCGCCGATGACCGATCCCTTCGCCGGCCCCCTGGGGGCATCCCCCTACGAGGTGCTCGGCGTCGCGGCATCCGCCACCGACGACGAGCTGCGGCGCGCCTACCGCGCCCGGATGCGCGAGACCCATCCCGACACGGGCGGCGACGCCGCCGTGTTCATCCGGGTGCAGCGCGCCTGGGAGCTGATCGGCACCCCCGAGGCGCGCGCCGTCTTCGACCGCGGCCGCTCGTTCTCCTCCGACGATGAGACGGATGCCACCGCCTCGCGTTCCACGCAGACGCGCCCCGACACGCGTCCCCGCGCCCGAGCGTTCGGCCAGCCGGGCGGGTGGCGACGGGAGCGGTACCTCACGCTCATCCGGGAGTGGGTCGGGCGCGGGGCGGAGATCGCCGACCCCTACGCCGCCGACCTCGTGCGGGCGGCGCCCCGCGACATCCGGCACCTGCTGGCCGACGCGCTCGCCGAGGAGGCCACCGCACGTATCGTCGCCGACCTCGGCATGGGCTACACCGTGTGGCACGACGTGGCCGCCGACAAGCGCGGCGTCGACCCCGACGCGAAGCTCGACCACATCGTGCTGGGTCCGAGCGGGCTGTACGGGCTGCTCTCCGAGGACTTCGGCGACCCGATCGGGCTGCGGCGCGGGGAGATCGTCGGGGCGCACATCGCGGGTGCTCCCATCACCGAGCTGATAGGCCGCATCCGCACGGTCGCGCGGCAGGCGGGGGTGCGCTTCACCGGCGCGATCGTGGTCGTCCCCGACGATCAGGTCGCGCAGGCGATCACCGAGCTCGGCAAGGTGCGCGGACTGCTCGTGGTGGTCACGACCCGCAGCGCGCTCGCGACGGTGCTGCGCCGTGGGGCGACCGGTGCCCGTCCGATCGGCGGCACCGAGGTGTTCGACGTGCGCTCGCGCCTGCAGCAGCGCGTCGAGTTCGTCTGACGACGCGCCGGCTCAGCGGGCGCCGAGCAGCTGCAGGGGGTGCGTGAGTCGCCACCACGGCGACGGGTCGACGAGGGGCGCGCTGAGCGTGACTTTCGCCGTCGAGGTGTTCAGCGGTCCGTTCGCCGTCACCGTTCCCACGGTGTCACCGGCATCGCGCGCCGCACCGAGGTCGAACTGCGCCGCGACCGACGGGATCGAGCCGTTCCAGCCGAGCACCGACAGATCGCCGGACGTGACGAGCGAGGTCGTGGCGCCCCACACGGTGGTGACCGTTGCGACGGTCGTGCCGGACGTCAGCGCGGGGGAGGCGACCACGTCGGCCTGGAGCTCTGTGAGCAGGGCGCGGGCCGCGGCATCCCGATTCGCGTGGGAAGTCTGCTCGAGGGCCGCGGCGTACAGGCGCACCGTCACCCCGTCGATCGTGACGTCCTTCGCGACCAGCAGGCTGTACGCGCTCAACGAGCCGGTCTTGATACCCACCACCCCGGCGTCGGCGAGGAGGTCGTTCGTGTTCTCGACCACGCCGGCGCCCGGCAGCGTGACCGACGTCTGGCGCACGATGTCCGCGATGGTCGGGTTGGCCATCGCCAGCTCGCCGAGCTGGATCAGCGCGCTCGGGGTCGCCGTGTTCGCCGGGTTGATGCCGGTGGGCTCCTTCAGCGTGATGCCGGAGATGCTGTGCGCGGTGAGGAACGCCGTGGCGGCGGTCGCGAACGCGTCGTTCGACGGCCAGTACTGCGAGGCGAGCTTGGCGACGTAGTTGCCGGCCGACCCGATGAGGATGCCCTGCAGGAGCTGGTACTGGGTGAGGGAGCTCCCCACCGGCACCGCGAGCGCCGACTCGCCGCTCGCGAGGTACGACTGATACGTGCGGCGGTCGGCTGACGTGAACGTGTAGGAGGGGCCCTGGTCGGAGCTGGAGACCGGGCTCTTCTCCAGGATCATGAGCGAGGTGACGACCTTCGAGATGCTCGCGATCTCCTGCGGGGTCGAGGTCGACGCGAGCCCGGAGCCGATGCCCTGCACGCCCACCGCTCCGGCGCCGACCGCGGGCCACGGGACCGCCGCGGCCGGGGCCGCCGCTCCCGTGAGCGTCGCCGGAGTGACGGTCGGGGGGATCGCGCTGAGAGGCCAGACGAGCGCGGCGATCACATACGCCGCCACGGCGGCCACGGCCGTCACGATCGGCGCGATGACGGCGACCTTCGGCCGGCGGCGGCGTCGGCGGGGTGCCGCGATGAGATCGACGTCACCCACGGGCGCCTCGGTGACCGGCGCGGAGCCGATGGTGAGCTCTCGCCCGCGGGTACGTGCAGCCACCTGCGCCGGCGAGACCCAGGTGAGCGCCTCGATGTGCGGTTCCTCGACGATGACCGGCACGATGCTGGGAACGGCGAGCCCGTCGCGCGGGACGGTGGGCAGCGCGGTGGCCTCGGGGGCGAGCGGCCCGTCGAGAAGGATCGGGATGTCGCCGGTCTCGGCGGTCGCGACCTCGATCTCGCCGGTGGAGCCCTGCTGGCGTCGAGCGCGCCGAGAACCGGGCGGCGGAGTCGAGGTCATCCCACGAAAATAGCGCGTCTGCGTGGCTATACTCGCGATGTCAACCACGGGAGTCCGGTGTGCCGGGCTGAGAGGAAGCGGATCGCGCTTCGACCGTCGAACCTGATCTGGGTCATGCCAGCGCAGGAAGGGAGTATTTCGTGCATTCCACCATTGCATCCACCACCGGTGTGCGTCTGCGTTGGCGGGTCGTCGACATCGTCGTGGCCAGCGTCATCGGCGTCGCGGCGGGCGTCGTCTTCTGGGCCTGGGGACAGGCGTGGACCCCGCTGAGCACCGCACTGGCGTTCCTGCCGGGTCTCGAGGGACTTCTCGCCGGCGGCTGGCTGTTCGCCGGCGTGCTGGGCGGTCTCGTGATCCGCAAGCCCGGCGCCGCGCTCTATGCCGAGGTCGTCGCCGCCGTCGTCTCGATGGCGGTCGGCACCCAGTGGGGCTACACCGTCCTGATCTGGGGCATCGTGCAGGGCATCGGAGCGGAGCTCGCGTTCGCGATCGTGCGCTACCGCCGCTGGAACCTGCCGGTCGCCCTCTTCTCCGGCGCGCTCGCGGGAGTCGCGGTCGCGTTCATGGACACGACGTTCTCGTCGGTCGCCGCCTACGACCTGGGCCCCCGCACGATCTACGCCGTCTCGGCGGTGATCTCGGGCATCGTGCTCGCCGGACTCGTGTCGTGGCTGATCGTGCGCGGCCTCGCCGCGACCGGTGCCCTCGACCGGTTCGCCGCCGGACGCGAGGTGCGCGGCACCGCCTCCGACGCGTGAGCGCTGCGGCCGTCCGCGCCCGGGGGTGGGGCTGGCGCCACGCCGGACGCGGACGGTTCGCCGTCGACGGGCTCGACCTCGACATCGCCCCCGGCGAACGGGTGCTGCTGCTGGGCGCGAGCGGCGCCGGCAAGAGCACGCTGCTGCGCGGCCTCGCGGGTGTCCTCGGCGGCGACGAGGACGGCGAGGAGCGCGGCGAACTGACCGTCGGCGACCGGCCGGCATCACGCGCCCGCGGCGTCGCCGGTCTCGTGCTGCAGGACCCCGACAGTCAGGTCGTGCTCGCCCGGGTGGGCGACGACGTCGCGTTCGGCTGCGAGAACCTGGGGGTCGCTGCCGACGAGATCTGGCCGCGCGTCGGCGACGCGCTCGACGCGGTCGGGCTGCGCGTGGGGCTCGAGCACGCGACATCCGCTCTCTCGGGTGGCCAGAAGCAGCGTCTCGCGCTGGCGGGGGCGCTCGCGATGCGCCCGGGGTTGCTGCTCCTCGATGAGCCGACCGCGAACCTCGATCCCGCCGGCGTCGTCGAGGTGCGCGACGCGGTGATCGCCGCGGTCGCCGCGACGGGGGCGACCCTGGTCGTCGTCGAGCATCGCGTCGACGTGTGGGCGGCGCACGTCGACCGGGTCGTCGTGCTGGCGGCCGGCGGTGGCGTGCTCGCCGACGGCGCGCCCGACACGGTGTTCCGCACCCATGGCGACGTGCTCGCCGAGACAGGGGTGTGGGTTCCGGGGCGGCATCCCCATCCGGCGCTGACCGCGGCGGCGGATGCCGCGTCCCCCGCGCTGCTGTCGACGCACGGCCTCGCCGTGGGTCGGCGTCCGTTCGGGGCGCGCGAGGCGGTCGTGGCGGCGTCGGGCATCGCGCTCGCCGCCCGGGCCGGACGCGTGCTGGCCGTGACGGGCCCGAACGGCGTCGGCAAGTCGACGCTGGCGCTGACCGTCGCGGGGCTGCTCGCCCCCGCGGCCGGTGCCGTGGTGGCCTCCGACGAGCTGCGCGCCGCGGGCCGGGCGACGATCGGCCCCGATCCGCTGCGTTGGCGCTCGCGGGAGCTGCTCACCCGTATCGGCACCGTCTTCCAGAGCCCCGACCACCAGCTCGCCGCCCGCACCGTGCGCGGTGAGCTCGAGATCGGCCCGCGCGCCCTGCGGCTGCCCCCGGCAGAGGTCGCCGCCCGCGTGGACCCGCTGCTGGAGGAGATGGGGATGTCGCGTCTCGCCGCCGTGAACCCGTTCACCCTCTCCGGCGGCGAGAAGCGGCGGCTCACGGTCGCCGCCGCCCTCGCGACCCGCCCCCGCGTGCTCGTCCTCGACGAGCCGACCTTCGGGCAGGACGCCCGCACCTGGGAGCAGCTCGTGCGGCTGCTCGGCGACCTGCGTGCCGCGGGCACCGCGATCGTCACCGTCACCCACGACGAGGCCCTCGTCGCGCAGCTCGCCGACGATGTGGTGGCGCTCGGGGCCGCGGCATCCGCCCCCGGAGGTGTCGGATGAGCCTCGCCACCCTCGACGAGCGCACCGGGGTGCTCGGCCGTCGCAACGCCCTCGCGAAGCTCGTCGCCGCGACCGTCGTCGGGGTGCCGCTGCTGCTGTCGATCGATCCGGTGTCGGCCGCGGTGGCGCTCGCCGCCGTGCTCGTGCTGCTGCCGTTCGCCCGGCTGTCGGCGCGCGGCCTGTGGCTGCGGCTGTGGCCGATCGTGGTGTCGGCCCTGATGGCCGCGGCCGCCACGGTGCTGTACGGTCGCGCCGGCGGCGAGACCTACCTGCAGTGGGGACTCGTGCACGTCTCCGACGGGTCGCTGCTGCTGGCGGCCGCCATCGCACTGCGCGTGCTCGCGATCGCGGTGCCGAGTGTCGTGCTGTTCGCGACCACCGACCCCACCGATCTCGCCGACGCACTCGCCCAGCTCGCGAAGCTTCCGGCCCGGTTCGTCATCGGCGCGCTCGCGGGCATGCGGCTCGTGGGCCTGCTCATCGACGACTGGAACGAGCTCGCCCGTGCACGTCGCGCGCGAGGGATCGCCGACAACGGGCGGGTGCGCCGCTTCCTCGGTCAGGCGTTCGCGGTGTTCGTGCTGGCGATCCGGCGGGGTTCCGATCTCGCGACGGCGATGGAGGCGCGCGGCTTCGACGCGCCCGTCACCCGCACGTGGGCGCGCACGTCGCGGCTGACGGCGGGCGACGCGGTGCTGGTGCTGCTGGGGCTCGCGGTGGCCGCGGCATCCGTCGGCATCGCCCTCGTCACCGGATCGTGGCGGTTCGTGCTGACCCTCTGAGCCGTCAGGGGGCGTCGACGGTCGCCGAGAGCCGCCGCGCGACGGTCTCCTCCACGACGAGATCGGTGATGATCCCGGCGCGCAGTGCGCCGCGCAGTGCATCGAGCTTCGACTCGCTCGACACGACGCACAGGCGATGCGGGATGCGCTTGACGGCTTCGAAGTCGGGGCCGCTCGAGCGACCGTTCAGAGGGATGCCGTCGGGGGTGCCGTCGCCGCGGTAGAACACCGTCGCGCAGTCGCCCACCACGTCGTAGCGCGCGAGGGTGTGCATGTCGTCGGCGGTGAAGTAGCCGCCGGCGTAGACGTGGGAGGGGACGTCGGCCTTGGGGGAGCCGAGGCCGAACACGAACAGCCCGACCCGCGCCTGCACGTCGAGCACGGAGCGCACCGAGCGCTCCCGCCACATCGCCTGCTTGGTCATGGGGTCGTCGAAGAGGGCGGGAACGGGGAAGTAGTGCACCCGCGCATCGAACGCGCGCCCGAAGCGGTCCAGGATCTCCCCGGCGTAGCCGATGCCGGATGTCTCGACGTTCGCCGCCCCGTTCATCTGCACGACGTGGCTGTTGTGCAGCGCCTTGCGCGGCAGGTTGCGGGCGATGGCTGAGAGGGTGGCGCCCCAGGCGGCGCCGATGACCATGTTCGAGTCGGCCATCATCGCGAGGATCCGCGCCGCCGACATCGCGGTGCGTTCGAGCCGCTCGGCCTCGGTCACCCGTGGCCGGGTGGGCACGACGTGCACGGTGACGCCATAGCGCTCGCCGAGCCGCTGGGTCAGGTGGCTCGCAGCCTCCTGTGGGGAGTGCACGGTGATCTCGACGAGTCCGCTCTCGCGCGCGTACGCGAGCAGGCGCGAGATGGAGGAGCGCGAGATCTTCATCTCGTTCGCGATCGCGTCCATGTTGCGGTCCTGCAGGTAATAGAGCTGTGCGGCCCGCAGGGCGTCGCGCGAGCGCGTGGCGTTCGCATCCTCTGACATTGCGACCATCCTCTTCGCACGAATGTGCAGTCGATTCCCCGGGATGCACATTCTTGCACTTTGGTTGCACGAACGTGCGAACGGGTCCACTCTGAGGGTGTCTGTCAATGAGGAGTTTCACCGTGAGCGTGTCAGAGCCGACCCCCCTACGTTCGTCCGTCGCCGCCCTTCGCGAGCGCCCGACGGCAGACGTGCTCATCATCGGTGGCGGGATCAACGGTCTCGCCACGTTCCGCGACCTGGCCCTGCAGGGCGTGGATGTCGCGCTCGTCGAGCGTGGCGACTTCGTCTCGGGTGCCTCGTCCGCATCGAGCCACATGGTGCACGGTGGCGTGCGCTACCTCGAGAACGGCGAGTTCCGCCTCGTGAAGGAGGCCGTCACCGAGCGCAACCGCCTGCTGAAGACGGCGCCCCACTACGTGCGGCCGCTGCAGACCACCATCCCGATCTTCCGCACCTTCGCGGGCATCCTCTCCGCCCCCTTCCGTCTGCTCGTCACGCACGGCACCGGCAAGCCCAGCGAGCGCGGCGCCCTGCTGATCAAGGTCGGGCTCATGATCTACGACACCTTCTCCCGCGACGGCGGTACGGTGCCACGTCACCGCTTCGCCCGCCGCGCGTCGTCGCTGCGCGAGTTCCCCGACATGAACCCCGACGTCGCCTACACCGCGACCTACTACGACGCCTCGATGCACGACCCCGAGCGTCTGGCGTACGACGTGTTGCAGGACGGCCGTGAGGTCGGCGGCGACCGTGCACGGGCGGCGAACTATCTCGAAGCCGCCGCCTCCGACGGCTCGTCGGTCGTGCTGCGCGACACCGTCTCGGGCGAGCGCTTCTCCTTCACCGCCAAGGTCATCGTCAACACGAGCGGCCCCTGGACCGACCTCACCAACGACGCCCTCGGCACCCCGACCCGCTTCATGGGAGGGACGAAGGGCTCGCACATCGTGCTCGACAACCCCGAGCTGCTCGCGGCCACCCGGGGCAACGAGATCTTCTTCGAGCACTCCGACGGTCGCATCGTGCTGATCTACCCGCTCAAGGACCGCGTGATGGTCGGCACCACCGACATCAACGCAGACCCGAGCAAGCCCGTGGTGTGCACCGACGACGAGGTGGACTACTTCTTCGACCTCGTCGGTCACGTCTTCCCCGGCATCGCGGTCGACCGCTCGCAGATCGTCTACACGTTCTCCGGCATCCGCCCGCTCCCGCGTCACGACGACCTCGCCCCCGGCTTCGTCTCCCGTGACTACCGCATCGAGAAGGGCGCCCTGGGCGGCACCCCGGTGCTCAGCCTCGTCGGCGGCAAGTGGACGACCTTCCGTGCGCTGTCCGAGCACGTGAGCACGGATGTCACCACCATCCTCGGCGTCACGCGCACCGCCTCCACCGCCACCCTGCAGATCGGCGGCGGCAAGGGCTATCCCCGATCCGACGGAGAGCGCCGCTCGTGGGTCATCGACCACGCGGCAGGGCACGACGCGGCCTTCGTCGACCGCATGCTCGAGCGCTACGGCACCAAGGCCGCGCCGCTGCTCGCGGCACTTCCGGTCGGCGAGGCCGACCTGGGTCAGGTTCCCGGCTACACCGCTTCCGAGCTCGCGCACCTCGCGGCATCCGAAGACGTGGTCAGCCTTCTCGATCTGCTGCTGCGCCGCACCTCGATCGCGTTCGTCGGGGGTCTCACCCTCGCCGCGCTCGAAGAGATCGGCCGCAGCATCCAGGAGTCGATGCACTGGAGCGACGAGGAGGTGCAGTCGCAGGTCGCCGAGACCGTGCGCACGCTCTCCGAGGCCCACCGCATCGACGTCACCCGATCAGGCGTCGCCTTCCACGCCGCCTGACACCAGCTCCGGTGCGACCTGACACCGGCGGACACATCACTCAGGTCACTCATAGAGCCGGGCCGGCGCCGTCGAGGCAGAGGCGTCGTACCGGAGAAAACGAAAGGTCAACGTCGACATGTCATCAGTCAACCTGGGGTTGTACTTCCTCTCCGAGGTGGTGGGCACGGGGATGCTCATCCTGCTCGGTTGCGGTGTCGTCGCCAACGTCATCCTGGCGAAGAACAAGGGCTTCGGTGGCGGCACGCTCATGATCAACTGGGGCTGGGGCCTCGCGGTGTTCGCGGGTGTGCTCGTCTCGGCGTACTCCGGTGCGCAGCTGAACCCGGCCGTCTCGTTCGGTCTGCTCATCGCCGGCAAGATCGACGGTGCAGAGTTCGGCACCGCCGTCGGCGGCCAGTTCCTCGGTGCGTTCATCGGTGCGGTGCTCACCTGGCTCGCCTACCGCGACCACTTCGATGCCGAGCCCGACCCGGCGGCGAAGCTCGGAGTCTTCTCGACCGGCCCCGCGATCCGCTCGTACTTCTGGAACCTGGTCACCGAGATCATCGCTACCTTCGTGCTGGTCTTCGTGATCTTCGCCTTCGCCGACTACGGCGACATCCAGATCGGTGTCCCCGGTGGCCTCGGCCCGCTGACGGCCGTTCCGGTCGCCCTCCTCGTGGTCGGCATCGGCGCCTCGCTCGGCGGCCCGACCGGTTACGCCATCAACCCCGCCCGTGACCTCGGCCCCCGCATCGCGCACGCGCTGCTGCCGATCAAGGGCAAGGGCTCGAGCGACTGGGCCTACTCGTGGGTCCCGGTCGTCGGACCGCTCATCGGTGGTGCCATCGCCGCCGTCGCGGCCCCCGTGCTCCTGCACCTCGGCCACTGACCCGACACCATCCTTCGAACAGACAAGGAAGTCACCACAACATGAGCACCTACGTCATCGCGATCGACCAGGGGACCACCTCCTCGCGCGCGATCATCTTCGACAAGGCCGGCAGTATCATCGCCACCGGTCAGAAGGAGCACGAGCAGATCTTCCCCAGGGCGGGATGGGTCGAGCACAACCCCGTCGAGATCTGGCAGAACGTGCAGGAGGTCATCGGAATCGCGCTCGCGAAGGCCGACCTGACCCGTCACGACATCGCCGCCGTCGGCATCACCAACCAGCGCGAGACCGCCGTCGTGTGGGACAAGAACACCGGTGAGCCCGTCTACAACGCGATCGTGTGGCAGGACACTCGCACGCAGTCGATCGTCGACGAGCTGGCGAAGGGCGACACCGAGCGCTACAAGGAGATCGTCGGCCTGCCGCTGGCGACCTACTTCTCGGGCACGAAGATCAAGTGGATCCTCGACAACGTCGAGGGTGCACGAGAGCGCGCCGAGGCGGGCGACCTCCTCTTCGGCACGACCGACACCTGGGTGCTCTGGAACATCACCGGCGGCCCGGAGGGTGGCGTGCACGCGACCGACGTCACCAACGCCAGCCGCACGCTGTTCATGGACCTGAAGACGCTGTCGTGGCGCGAGGACATCCTCGCGGACTTCGGCGTGCCGCTGTCGATGCTGCCGGAGATCCGTTCGTCCTCCGAGGTGTACGGCACGGTCGAGGACTCGTCGCTGCTGCGCGAGACTCCGGTCTCGGGCATCCTCGGCGACCAGCAGGCCGCGACCTTCGGCCAGGCGGCGTTCGATCCGGGTGAGAGCAAGAACACCTACGGCACGGGCAACTTCCTCATCTTCCAGACGGGCGAGGAGATCGTCCACTCGAAGAACGGCCTGCTCACGACCCTCGGCTACAAGCTCGGCGACCAGCCCGCGCACTACGCGCTCGAGGGATCGATCGCGGTCACCGGGTCGCTCATCCAGTGGCTGCGCGACAACCTGGGCCTCATCTCCAGCGCTCCCGAGGTGGAGGAGCTGGCGAAGTCGGTCGAGGACAACGGCGGCGTCTACTTCGTGCCGGCGTTCTCGGGTCTGTTCGCGCCGTACTGGCGTCCGGACGCCCGCGGTGCGCTGGTGGGTCTGACCCGCTATGTCAACAAGGGTCACATCGCCCGCGCGGCGCTGGAGGCCACGGCCTTCCAGACCCGCGAGGTGCTCGACGCGGTCAACGCCGACTCCGGTGTGGACCTGACCGAGCTGAAGGTCGACGGCGGCATGATCGCGAACAACACGCTCATGCAGTTCCAGGCCGACATCCTCGGTGTGCCGGTGGTGCGCCCGGTCGTGGCCGAGACCACCGCGCTCGGTGCCGCCTACGCGGCCGGTCTCGCGGTCGGCTTCTGGTCGAACCTCGACGACCTGCGTGCCAATTGGCAGGAGGACCGTCGCTGGGAGCCGAAGCTCGACGCCGACGAGCGCGACCGTCAGCTGCGTCTGTGGAAGAAGGCCGTCACCAAGTCGATGGACTGGGTCGACGCCGACGTGCGCTGAGCGCACACGTCACCGCGGGGCGCGGGCGGCTTCGGCCGCCCGCGCCCTCGTCGTTGCCGCGGCATCCAGCGTGATACTGAGTCCCACGCTGGTCGAGACTCGATTCCGCGACTAGGCTGACGACGGATGCCGCGGGCCCTCGCCCGGGCGGTTCGAAGGAGAACACATGGACATCACCGGAGCGAGCGCGCTCGTCACCGGCGGCGCGAGCGGGCTGGGCTTCGCCACCGCGCAGCGCCTGACCGAGCTCGGCGCCACCGTCACCATCGTCGACCTGCCGTCGTCTCCCGGTGCGGAGCGCGCCGCGGAGCTCGGCGGGTTGTTCGCCCCCGCCGACGTCACCGACCCGGAAGCGGTCGCGGCCGCCGTGCAGCTCGCCGTCGCGGCCGGTCCGCTGCGGGTCGTCGTCAACTGCGCGGGCATCGCCCCGCCCGCGAAGGTGCTCGAGCGCGACGGCACGCCGAGCCCGCTGGCGGCGTTCGAGCGCATCGTCCGCGTGAACCTCATCGGCACCTACAACGTCATCGCGCAGGCCTCGGCCGCGATCGCGGTGAGCGAGCCGACCGCCTCGGGCGACCGCGGCGTGATCGTCAACACCGCGAGCGTCGCGGCGTTCGACGGCCAGATCGGCCAGCCCGCGTACTCGGCGTCGAAGGGCGGCGTGCACGCCATGACCCTGCCGATCTCGCGCGAGCTCGCCCGCTACGCCATCCGGGTGACGACGATCGCTCCCGGCATCATGGAGACGCCGATGCTCGCGGGTCTCCCGCAGCCCGCGCAGGACTCCCTCGGTCAGCAAGTGCCCTATCCGCAGCGCCTCGGCAAGCCCGCGGAGTACGCGTCGCTCGTCGCCGAGATCGTGCGCAACGGCTACCTCAACGGCGAGACGATCCGTCTCGACGGGGCGATCCGGATGGCGCCGCGATGAGCGACCCGCTGCTCTACTCCGTCGAGGACGGCCTCGCCCGGCTCACCCTCAACCGCCCCGAGCGGCTCAACGCGTTCGACGACGCGCTCGCCTACGCCTGGGCCGACGCGACCGCCGACGCGACGGCGCGCCCCGATGTGAAGGCGATCGTGGTGGATGCCGCCGGCCCCGCCTTCTGCGCGGGCGGAGACGTGCTCGCCATGGCCTCGGGCATCGGCTCGGCCCGCGCGCTCGATGAACTCGCGCACGTGATCTCGCGCGGCATCCTCTCGCTCACCGAGTCGAGCGTGCCCGTGGTCGCCGCGGCGCACGGCACGACGGCGGGCGGCGGGCTCGGCATCCTGCTCGCCAGCGACTACGCGATCGTCGGCCAGAACTCGAAGATCGGCAGCCGCTACGCCAGCATGGGCCTCACCCCCGATCTGTCGGTCACGGCGCAGCTCGCCCGCGCTGTGGGGGAGCGTCGCGCGCTGCAGCTCGTGCTGCAGGAGCGGCTGCTGCCCGCCGAGGAAGCCCTCGACTGGGGGCTCGTCGCCGAAGTCGTCGAGCCCGACCGCGTGCAGGCGCGCGCGGTCGAGGTGGCTCGCGAGTGGATCGCGGGAGCCGCCGGCGCGTATGGCCAGGCCAAGCGTCTCGTGCGTGCGGGCACGCGGCGGCCGTTCGCCGATGCCGTCGCCGACGAGGCCGCGTCGATCGGCGCCGCCTTCGACACCCCCGAGGCGCAGGCGCGCATCGCCGCGTTCGCCGCGGCGGCAACCCGGCGCTGACGCCCCATCACTCGACGAGGAGAGACATGACCGAGGCATCCCTTGCCGGCAAGACCATCCTGATGTCCGGCGGAAGCCGCGGCATCGGCCTGGCGATCGCCCTGCGCGCGGCGCGCGACGGCGCGAACATCGCGCTGATCGCAAAGACCGACACCCCGCACCCGAAGCTCGCGGGCACTGTGCACACTGCGGCCGCCGCGATCGAGGCGGCGGGCGGACGCGCCCTGCCGATCGTCGGCGACGTGCGCAACGAGGACGACATCACCGAGGCGGTGCTGAAGACCCAGGGTGAGTTCGGCGGCATCGACATCGTCGTCAACAATGCGAGCGTGATCGACCTGTCGGGCTCGCTCGACCTCGCGACCAAGAAGTACGACCTGATGCAGGGGGTGAACGTGCGCGGCACGTTCCTGCTGTCGCGGGCCGCGCTTCCCGTGCTCAAGGACGCGCCGAACCCGCACATCCTGTCGCTGTCGCCGCCGCTGAACCTCTCGTCGAAGTGGCTCGGCGCGCACACCGGGTACACGCTCGCGAAGTACGGGATGACGATGGTCACCCTCGGGCTCGCCGCGGAGTTCGCCTCGTCGGGCATCGCGGCGAACACGCTGTGGCCCCGCACGACGATCGCGACCGCCGCGGTGCAGTTCGCGCTCGGCGGTGACCGCATGATGAAGGTCAGCCGCACCCCGGAGATCTACGCCGACGCCGCCTACGAGGTGCTGCTGCAGCCCTCGCGCAAGTACACCGGGCAGACCCTCATCGTCGAGGACGTGCTCGAGGACGCCGGCATCACCGACTTCTCGGCCTACGCTGCGGTGCCCGGAACCCCCGACAGCGACCTGTTCCCCGACATCTTCCTCGACTGATCGCCGCCGACGGTCGTCCCTGCGCGGGGCGGCCGCCGGCGACGGGATGCCGCCTGACCGGCGGACTCAGACGAGCCCGTGGCGGGCGAACGCGGCGTACACGCCGCCGTCGTCGACGCTCGCGGTGATCTCGTCGGCGGCGGCCTTGACCGCGGCATCCGCGTTGCCCATCGCGACGCCGACGCCGGCGACACCCAGCATCTCGATGTCGTTCGACCCGTCGCCGATCGCGATCGTGCGCTCGAGCGGCACACCGAGGCGCTCGGCGAGCTCGACGATGCTCGCGCCCTTGTCGATGCCGGGGTAGGTGACCTCGCCGCCGGCCTCGCCGAGGTAGGGCACGGTGCCGGTGATCACGTGGAAGCGGTCACCGAGTCCGTCGCGCACGGTCGCGTACGTCGTCGCCTCGACGCCGAAGAACGTCGACTTCGCGATGCCGGTGAGGGGTGCGGCGCCGCTGCGGGAGAAGCGGTCGGCAAGACGGGCGAGGTCGGCGCGCTCGGCCTCGGTGTCGCCGCCCGCCCGCGCGTGCAGGATCGGGCGCATGCGGTCGAACAGCCCCGCGCTCGGGTACACGTTCTCGAACGCCTGCAGCGTGAACTCGACCTCGTGCCGCGAGTAGAACTCGATGAGCTGCTGCACGGCGTCCTCGGGGAGGGTGTGGGAGGCCACCAGCTCACCCTGGAACTCGGTGAACCCGCCGCCGGCGGAGATGACCCCGTCGAAGCCGATCGCGTGGATGCGGTGCGAGATCTCGACCGGCGAACGGCCCGAGCAGATGAGCACGACGTGGCCGTTTCCGCGGGCCGTGTGCACGGCCTCCGCCACGCGCGGCGAGAACCGCTGGTCGTGATCGAGGATGGTCCCGTCGATGTCGAGGAAGACGAGGCGCGATGCGGTCACGGTGGGGCTCCAGGGGGTCGTGCTCCCAGCCTACGGGCGCGGTCAGTGACCTCCGACGAACAGCAGGGCGACGCCGAGCACGATGATGATGGCGCCGCCGGTCGCCGTCAACGTCTGGATGCGGCGGGGCGAGCGTCCGAACCAGGCGCGCGCTCCGGCGGCCACCAGCGCCCAGACGGCGTCCGAGAGCACCGCCATCGCGACGAACACGAGACCGAGCTCGAGCAGCTGCAGCTGCACCGATCCCGCCGCCGGCGCGACGAACTGCGGCAGTACGGCGACGAAGAAGGCGATGGTCTTGGGGTTCGTGACGCCGACGACGAAGCCCTCGCCGAGCTGCCGCCACCGCGACGCGGGCGGGAGGGTCGCGGCATCCGTCGACGCCTGCCGCCGCCGATGACGGATCGCCTGCACGCCGAGGTAGACGAGGTAGGCGGAGCCCGCGATGCGCACCGCGAGGAACAGCGGCGGCGACGAGGCCACGATCGTTCCCACGCCGAACGAGACGAGGAAGACGAGAGGAACCTGGCCGAGCGCGCCGCCGAGCACGCTCACGAGGCCGCCGAGGCGACCGAGCGCGAGCGAGCGTCCGATGATGAACAGCACCCCGGGGCCCGGCACCACGATGATGACGGCCGCCGCGATGACGAACGCCACGAGGCTGTCGGCGGGAACCACCCGCACAGCGTAATGGCCGCGGCATCCGCCCGACGCCCTACCCTGGAACCATGACCCCCGCAGCCGCAGACGAGCCCGCCGCGACGTCGGGCGTGCGCCAGGTGCGGCCGCGCACCGAGGGCTGGCAGCAGAAGAAGGATGCCACCGGTCGCCCCCTGCTGCAGTTCGCCAGCCCCAAGCGGGGCAAGCCGCCGGTGCACCTCGCCGACCTCACCCCGGCCGAGCGCGTCGCGAAGGCGGTGGAGCTGGGTCTTCCGGGGTTCCGGGCGAAGCAGCTCGAGAAGCACTACTTCGGGCATTACACCTCGGATGCCGCGGCGATGACCGACCTGCCGGCGACCGGCCGCGACGAGCTCGTCGCCGGACTCCTCCCGCCCCTGCTGACCGAGGTGCGACGCCTCGAGACCGACCGCGGCGACACGATCAAGTTCCTGTGGAAGCTGCACGACGGTGCTCTCGTCGAGTCGGTGCTGATGCGGTATCCGGGCCGCATCACCCTGTGCGTGTCGAGTCAGGCCGGATGCGGCATGAACTGCCCGTTCTGCGCGACCGGGCAGGCGGGCCTCACCCGCAACATGTCGGCCGCCGAGATCATCGAACAGGTCGTGCGGGCGAACCGGCTCATCCGCGACGGCGGCTTCGGCACGGCCGCCCACCCCGATGAGCGCGTGACGAACATCGTGTTCATGGGCATGGGGGAGCCCCTCGCCAACTACGCGCGCCTCATGCAGGCGGTGCGGGTGATGGTCGACAAGGACCACGGTCTCGGTATGAGCGCCCGCGGCATCACCGTCTCGACGGTGGGTCTCGTCCCCGCGATCCGCAAGCTCGCCGACGAGAACATCCCGGTCACGTTCGCGCTGTCGCTGCACGCGCCCGACGACCACTTGCGCGACGAGCTCATCCCGGTGAACTCGCGGTGGAAGGTC
Source organism: Microbacterium sp. 71-23 (assembly GCF_001897265.1). Lineage (NCBI taxonomy): Bacteria > Bacillati > Actinomycetota > Actinomycetes > Micrococcales > Microbacteriaceae > Microbacterium > Microbacterium sp. 71-23. Next base: position 65,772 of record NZ_MKSL01000008.1, on the reverse strand, counting down.
GACGAGGCGCTCGACGCCGCCTACGCCTACTACGAGAAGACCGGTCGGCGGGTGTCGATCGAGTACGCCCTCATCAAGGACATGAACGACCACGCGTGGCGGGCCGACCTGCTGGCGGAGAAGCTCAACCAGCGCGGGCGCGGCTGGGTGCACGTCAACCCGATCCCGCTGAATCCCACCCCCGGTTCGGTGTGGACCTCGTCGGAGCGCGACGTGCAGGACGAGTTCGTGCGCCGCCTCAACGACGCCGGGGTGCCGACGACCCTGCGCGACACCCGAGGCAAGGAGATCGACGGCGCCTGCGGGCAGCTTGTCGCGACCGCCGAGGACGAGGCCGCCGCAGCGGGCGCGCCTGTCGCCTGACGCGCTCGTCGCCGCGCGCGAGGCGGCCGCGTCTCGGGCGGCATGACCGTGCCGGGGCACCGCTCAGGCGGGTGGGTCGACCGATGGCGCCGTCTGCTCGACGCGGGCGAGGATGCGCTGCGCGAGCCGCATGAACTCCCGGGTCGCGGGGGAGATCGCCCCCGACCGGCGCGTCACGAACGCGTAGTGCTCGACCACGGGCGGGTCGAGTGGCGCCCAGAACATCCCGCGCCGAGCGATCATCGATCGGCCGACGTGGAACGACACCAGCGAGTCGCCGACGCCCTGGGCGGCGAGCTCGAGCGCGTGCGTCTGGAACTCGACCTCGACGATCGGCTCGACCGTCACGCCAGCGCTCTGCGCCCGCTCGAGCAGAGAGACGCGCAGCGGATCGTCGTTCGACCACCGTGCTTCAGAGAGGATGAGGCGGCGCTGGGCGAGCGTCGTGATGTCGATCGGCCCGCGGGCGTTGTCGGGGTCGACGGTGACGTACACGGCCTGGTCGACGAAGACGCTCGGGGTGACGGTCAGCTCGCGGTCGTCGATCGGCAGCTGCACGAGCCCCGCTTCGAGGTGGCCGTCGCGAACGGCGTCGGCGACCTCGGCGGAATTGAGACCGGTCACCCGGATGCGCACGCCGGGGAACCGGGTGCGGAACTCCCTGATGAGGTCGGTCAGCAGATAGAGATGTGCGCTGTTGAAGGTGCCGAAGGACACGGTGCCCTGGTCGACCGATTTCACCCGGCGGCTCATGTCGGCGACCTCGGTCACGTTCGCGACCGCGCGTTCGGCGAGAGGCAGCAGTTGTTTGCCGGCGTCGGTGAGCAGCAGGCGACGTGAGGTTCGGGTGAAGAGTGCCAGGTCAAGCGACTTTTCGAGCACGGTGATCTGCTCAGACAGGCTCGGCTGTGCGACGTGATGCGCGGCGGCCGCGGCCGCGAACGTGCCGAGGCGCGCGGCGGTCACGAAGTACTCCAGCTGGCGCACGGTGGGCAGTCCCATGGGATCTCCTTCTCAAGGCTCTGCCTATATCTATCAAAAGATAGTCAGGCTTGCCCTGTCTTTCGTCTGCTGGTGCACTGTCTTCACACCCCCGACGAAAGGTCCCCCGCCGATGTCCGCCTCGCCCCGCACCATCCTCATCACCGGCTCCTCGAGCGGGATGGGGCTGACCACCGTGGAGGCGTTCCTCGCCGACGGATGGCACGTGCTCGCTGTCGACATCACCGCGCCTGCAACCGGACCCGCCGATGCGCTCGTGCCACTCGTCGCCGATGTGCGCGACCGCGACGCCCTCGAGGCGGCGCTCGCCGCAGCCCTCGCCCCCGGCTCCCGCATCGACGCGATCGCGAACATCGCCGGCATCTACCCGCCCACGACCCTCGACACCTACGATGAGGCGACCTACCGTCGCATCTTCGACATCAACGTGCTCGGTGTGCTCAACGTGATCGCCGCCGCTCGGCCCTACCTCGGTGACGGCTCGGCGATCGTGAACTTCGCCTCGGTCGATGCCTACGAGGTCTCCCGCGGCCAGCTGCTGTACGGGGCCTCGAAGGCGGCCGTCACGATGCTCACCAAGTCGCTCGCCCTCGAGCTCGCCGGCGCCGGCATTCGGGTCAACGGCATCGCCCCCGGCTGGGTGGCCACCCCCGGCAACGCCGCAACCGGACGAATGGATGCCGCGGCCGCGTCGATCCCGCTGGGTCGCGTCGCCCGCCCGGAGGAGATCTCCGCGTGGGTGCGCATCCTCGTCGACCCGGCATCGGTCGCGTTCATGACCGGCGAGACCGTGGTGCTCTCGGGTGGAGACGTGATCCGATGAGCTCCGCCGGGACGGTCGTGATCACCGGCGCCGCGCGCGGCCAGGGCGCCGCCCACGCGGCCCGCCTTGCGCGGCGCGGGGTGCGGGTCATCCTCGCCGACGTGCTCGATGAGGCCGGCGAGGCGGCCGCCGCCGAGCTGCGCGCCGACGGCCTCGACGCCGAGTACCGCCATCTGGATGTCACCAGCGAGACGTCCTGGCAGCAGCTCGCAGACGAGCTGGGGGCCGCGGCATCCGTCGTCGGTCTCGTCAACAACGCGGGCGTGCTGCGGTACGCGGCGCTCGCCGACGTCACCGTCGCCGACTGGGATCTGCAGCAGCGGGTCAACGTGCTCGGCCCCCTGCTCGGCACGCGCGCGTTCGCGCCGCTGCTGCGCGAGTCCCGCGGCGCGATCGTCAACGTGTCGTCGACGGCCGCGCTCGTCGGCTCGGCGGGCTACGCCGCCTACGCGACCACGAAGGCCGCGCTCATCGGACTCACTCGGGCCACCGCGATCGAGCTCGCCCCCGAGGTGCGCGTCAACGTCATCTGCCCCGGCGGCGTCGCCACCGCGATGAACGACGACGAACCTGCCGGCGGCACGAGCGACGCGACCCCGCTCGGCCGTCGCGCGCGCCCGGAGGAGATCTCCCCCCTCGTGGACTACCTGCTCTCGGACGACGCCTCGTTCGTGACCGGTGCGGTCTACGCCATCGACGGCGGACTCACCGCCCACTGACCCCCTGGAAGCCCCACCACCCCCACCCCGCATCACCCGACCCCGAAGGAACAGCACGTCATGAACCGCCCCCAGCCCTCCGCCCGTGTCCTGCGCACGGCCGCCGCGGTCGTCGCCGCGGCCATCCTGCTCACCGGATGCGCCACCACCGCCTCGTCGAACACCCCCTCGGCGAACTGCACGCCCAAGGACGCCGGTCTCACCACCTTCACTCCCGGCACCCTGACCGTCGGCGTACCGGAGAACCCGCCGTACACGAAGCTCGACGGCACGACCGCGTCGGGTGAGGAGATCCAGATCATCGAGAAGCTGGCCGCCGCCGAGTGCCTCTCGGTCGCCTATGTGCCGATCACCTACGCCAACGGCATCGCGATGATCACGAGCCAGAAGCGCACCGACATCATCACCGGCGGCTGGTACGTCACCGCCGCCCGCGCGGCGCAGGTCGGCTTCACCACCCCGACGTACTACGACCAGATGGCGATCATCTCGAAGTCCGGCATCGACACGGTGTCGGGCCTGGAGACCATCGGCGCGGTCGGCACCGGCACGGGCTTCTCGTGGCAGGACGACGTCACCAAGATCCTCGGCGACAACCTGAAGCTCTACCCCGGCACGGCGGAGATGAAGCAGGACCTCGAAGCCGGCCGCATCCAGGCGGCGCTCGACGGCTACGCGGTCGCCGCGGCGGCCTACAAGGGCAGCGGCTTCGAGGTGAAGCCCGCGCAGGCGGACTCGCGCGTCGCCATCACGACCAACATGCCGATCATCGCCTTCCCGATCGACAAGGACAACACCGCGTTGTCCAACGCCTTCAGCGCCCTGATCGACCAGTACCGCACCGACGGCACGCTCGCCTCGATCGTCGAGGCCGATGGCCTGTCCGCCTCGCTGGTGGTGCCGGCCGACAAGGCCGCGACCGCCCTGCGTTGACATCGAGTGGGGCGCCGGCGACCCCGGCGCCCCACTCCCGAGCGAGAAGCCGACATGAACCAGAACCTCATCACCGAATCGAACGAGATCGCTCACGCGGGGGTCGTGATCGAGCATCTGTCGAAGAGCTTCGGCTCGAACCGCGTCCTCGACGACATCTCCATCATCGTCAAGCCCGGCAGCGTGACCGCCCTCATCGGCCCGTCGGGCTCGGGCAAGAGCACGCTGCTGCGCTGCATCAACCTGCTCGAGACCCCGGATGCCGGCACCGTCACCGTCGGCTCCCAGGTCGTGACCGCGGGACGCCGGATCCCCGAGCGGGAGCTTCTCGCGCTGCGCCGCCAGGTCGGCATGGTGTTCCAGTCCTTCAACCTGTTCCCGCACTTCTCCGTGCTGCGCAACGTCGCCTTCCCGCAGGAGCGCATCCTCGGGCGCAGCCGGGCCGAGGCCGAAGAGCGGGCGCTGACCCTGCTCGAGCGCGTCGGTCTCAAGGACAAGGCGCACCACCACCCCGCACAGTGCTCGGGTGGTCAGCAGCAGCGCATCGCCATCGTGCGCGCGCTCGCGCTCTCCCCCCGGGTGATGCTGTTCGACGAGCCCACCAGCGCCCTCGACCCGGAGGTGGGCGTCGAGGTGCTCGCCGTGATGCGCGAGCTCGCCGACGCGGGCATGACGATGATCGTCGTCACCCACGAGATGCAGTTCGCCCGCGAGGTCTCCGACCACCTCGTCGTGATGGCCGACGGCCACATCGTCGAGGAGGGCGACCCGGCCGGCATCATGGCCGACCCGCAGGAGGAGCGCACCCGCCGGTTCCTCAACGCGGTGCTGGAGCGTTGACGTGGAGGTGATCGGAATCGTCCTGCTGGGGCTGCCGATGACGCTTCTCGTCACCGCGGCATCTTTCGCCTTCGGGGCGATCGGCGGCATCCCGCTGATGCTCGGGCTGCGCTCGCGTCACCGCGTCGTGCGGCTCGCTGTGCGCCTGGTGGTCGACGTGATCCGCGGCGTGCCGACGATCGTCTGGCTGTTCCTGCTGTACTTCGGGTTCGCGATCGGGGTGTTCCGCTTCAGCTCGCTGGGCGCCGCGATCGTCGGGCTCGGCGTCATCTCGAGCGCGTACCTGGCCGAGATGTACCGCGGCGGGTTCGCGACCCTTCCGAAGGGGCAGCTCGAAGCGGCGCAGGCGCTCGGGCTCGGCCGGCGCACGACGTTCGTACGGGTGCTCGCACCGCAGGCCCTGCGCACCGCGCTGCCGTCGGCGGCGACATACCTGATGGCCCTCATCAAGGATTCGTCGATCGCGTCGACGGTCGGCGTGATCGAGATGGTCGCCGCGGCGACCGCCTACTCACGCCAGAACCCCGGCACGGCGGGTCTCACGCCGTTCCTCGCGGCCGCGGCGGTCTACGTCGTGATCAGCGTCCCGCTCGCCATCGCGACCCGGCGCCTCGACGCCCGCCTGTCGAGGAGTCACGCATGAACCTCGCCGACTACCTCCCCCAGCTCGGCCAGGGCCTGCTCGTCAGCCTCCAGCTCACCGTGATCTCGGTGGTCGCGGGGTATGCGATAGGCCTCGCGTTCGCGCTCGGCGTCGCCTCGCGCAATCCCTGGCTGCGCTGGCCGGCTCTCGTGCTCGTCGAGGTGGGCCGCAGCATTCCCGCCCTCGTCGTGCTGTACATCGTCTACTACGGCCTGCCGTCGGTGGGCATCCTGCTCGACTCGTTCCCGGCCGCGGCCGCCGGTCTCACCTTCACCGTCGCGGCGTACTCGTCGGAGATGTTCCGTGCGGGAATCCGCTCGGTGCCCAAGGGGCAGACCGAGGCCGCCCTCGCTCTCGGGCTCTCGCGCCGGTCGGTGTTCGGCCGAGTGGTGCTGCCGCAGGGGCTGCGCTCGGCGATCCCGCCGCTCATGGGGCTCGCCATCCAGTCGTTCCAGGGAACCTCGCTCGCCTACTCGATCTCGGTCAACGAGTTGATGAGCCAGGCGTATCAGATCAGCGCGGTGACGTTCCAATACCTGCAGGTCTACGCGATCACGGGTCTGATCTACGTGATCATCGCGGTGCCGTCGACGTGGGCGTCTGTCTACGTCGAGCACCGCCTCGCCCGTGGACAGGCCTGAGGAGAGAGATGACCCACCTCACCTGGCTCGAGGCCACGCACGGCGACGAGCGGTACCGGCCCCTGTGGGAGTTCCTCGACCGACAGGTGCGTGCCCTCGTCGCGGGTCGCGCCGAGGTCGCCCTGACCCATGTCGGCGTCGATGCGGGCGGCATCCGCACACCCGCCAACCGCATGATGTCGGATGCCGCGATCCTCGCGACCGCGCTCGAGATCGATGCCCGCACGCAGACCGACGCGGTCGTGATCGGATGCTGGGGTGCGCCGACCGAGATCGTGCGCTCCGGCGTCGCCCGGCCCGTGTCGAGCCTGCCCGACGGCAGCGTTCGCGCGGTCGGCTCCCTCGCCCGTCGGGCCGTGCTCATCACCGTGTCACCGACGCTGGTGCCGATCTTCGCCGACGACCTGGTGCGCCTCGGTGCCACGGGATTCCTGCCGGAGCGGCCCGTGCGTGCCTACGACCCCGAGTCGACGCTCGATGACGTCGTGGCCGCGATCGACGATCCGCGGGCGTTGATCGCGAGATTCGACGCGGTGGCGAAAGCGGCGGTTGCCGACGGCGCCGACGCGATCGTCGTCGGCTGCGGCTACCTCGCCCCGCTGTTCACCTGGCACGGCTACACGCACGTGTCGGGCCACCCCGACGTGCCCGTGCTCGACTGCAACCGCCTCGCCGTGGAGCACGTGTTCGCACTCCTCGCGCTGGAGGCGGCCGGCATCTCGCCGACCGGTCGCGGCTACCCGCGCGCGCGCGGCGCCCGGGCCGCGGCGCTCGCCGCGACCGGCGGCCGCCTGCGGGGCCCCGAGACATCCCCCGACCTCTCCACCCTCACGATCGAAGGAACACACGCATGACCCGCTACTGCGTCATCGGTGCCGGTGCCGCCGGCATGTCCGCCCTCCGCCAGCTGCGCGACGCCGGGTACGACGTCGACTGCTTCGAGAAGACCGACCGCGTCGGCGGGCACTGGAACACCGATTACGACGCCCTGCACCTGATCACGTCCCGTGACATGACCGGCTTCGAGGGCTTCCCGATGCCGAGTGACTACCCGCACTTCCCGCGGCGCACGCAGATCCGCGACTACCTCAACGCCTACGCCGACGAGGCCGAGCTGCGGGACGGCGTCACGTTCAGCGTCGAGGTCGAATCGGTCGTGCCGGTCGCGACCGACGGCCCGGTCGGGTCCGCCGGCTGGACCGTGACGCTCACGGGCGGCGAGAAGCGCGACTATGACGGGGTCGTGGTCGCGAACGGTCACCTCTGGGACCCGAAGGTGCCCGCGATCGCCGCACGCTTCACCGGCACGCAGCTGCACTCGGGTCGCTACCACAACACCGACGACATCGTCGGCGACCGCGTGCTCGTCGTCGGTGCGGGCAACTCGGGCTGCGACCTCGCAGTGGACGCCGCGCAGCACCGCATCGACGCCGACATCGTCGTGCGCGAGGGCATGTACTTCCAGCCGAAGAGCTATTTCGGGGTGCCGCGGCAGGAGGTGACGTGGATGGCGCAGTTCTCCGCCGACGAGCAGGACCTCATCGCACGCCTGCTCGCACGGGTGTCGATCGGCGAGTGGAAGGACTACCCGGGTCTGCCGGAGCCCGCCTACCGCACGCTCGCCGAGGGCCGCACGGTCGTCAACGACCTGCTGCTGTACTGGATCCACCACGGTCGTGTGCGCGTGGTCCCCGGCATCGCGGACATCGAGGGCACGTCGGTGACGTTCACCGACGGCACCTCGCGGGAGTACGAGACGATCCTGTGGGCGACGGGCTTCCACGCCTCCCTGCCGTTCCTCGACGACGCACTCGTGCCCCGCCGGTCCGGCACCCCGCTGCGCTTCGCCGCGGGCATCGTGCCGCAGGGGCTCGAGAAGCTGTATTACGTCGGGCTCTCCGCTCCGCGGGGGCCGCAGCTTCCGGTCTACGGCGTGCAGTCGAAGGTCGTGCTGCGCATCATCGGGCTGCACGAGGCATCCGCCGAAGGCTTCGCGCCCGTCGCCGACTACCTCGGCCGCTTGCAGGAGGCCGACGACCGCATCGACATCGTGCGCGCCGTCTGGAACGACCAGCTCGCCGACACCCATCGTCTGCTCGACGCGCTCGTCGCCGCACGCGAGGAGGCTGCGTCTCCGACGGCATGACCGTGCCGGGGTGCGGGGTCTAGCCTGACCCCGTGCCCCCTGCCGTCTCCGCCGGTCTGCTCGTGCACCGCCGCGGTGCGGCCGGGCTCGAGGTGCTCATCGCGCACATGGGTGGCCCGTTCTGGTCGCGCCGCGACGAGGGGGCGTGGTCGCTTCCGAAGGGCGAGTTCGATCCCGACGCCGAGACGCCGGCGGATGCCGCGGTCCGCGAGTTCCGCGAGGAACTGGGCGTCGACCCGCCCGCGGGCGATCGTGTGCTGCTGGGGGAGTTCCGGTACGGCAGCGGCAAGCGCGTGACGGTGTTCGCCGTCGCCGCGGGGGAGTGGGAGGCATCCGATCTCGTCTTCGGCGAGTTCGAGATGGAGTGGCCGCCGCGCTCGGGGCGCGTCGCGCGCTTCCCCGAGGTCGACCGGATCGCGTGGGCGGCACCGGCCGACGCGGAGCGCCTGCTCGTCGCCGCTCAGCGTCCCGCGCTCGTCGCGCTGCGCGCCCGTCTGGGCGGCGCCTGAGGAACCGCGCTATGCGCCGCCGCGCGCCCGCCATTCGTCGATGAGCGCGGGCATGCGCTCGGCGAGGAAGCGGAAGAACTCCGCGAGATCGCGTGCCCGGGCGACCGCGTCGGCGTCGGTGTCGTCCTGGGCGTCGCCGATCTCGTCGATGGCGGTCGCGAGGCGCGCGTACACGGGCGCGTTGAGGGCGACGGAGCTGTAGAAGCCGTCCTGCACGATCTCGTAGCGATCGCGGCGGTCGCCGGGAACAGAGCGTCGGTGCACGAAACGCAGTGTCACCAGGTAGCGCACCGCCCCCGACACCGCCGCGGGGCTCACTCCGAGGCGGTCGGCGAGCTCGGCCGCCGTGTACCCCGTGGCCGGGGCCGCGACGAGCGCCATCATCACGCGGGCCGGCATCCGTGCCATGCCGGCCGCGGTCATCATGGCCGCGGCTTGCTCGGCGGGCTCAAGGGCGCGATGGGCGGGGAGCGTCATCCGTCACCGGCCAGTTCGCGGCGCCGCATGAGGGCCAGGGATGCCGCACCTCCGATGAGGACCGCGGCCACCAGCCACCACAGCCCTTGCACGTCGGTTCCCGAGCCGGTGACGGTGGGCGCCGCGGCGATCGGCGCAAGGTGCACGATCCAGTCGGGCAGCCGGTAGAGCGGGCCGAAGAGGCCGACGACCGTGGCCAGCCCGACGAGCGTCCAGCCGACGGCGAGCGTCGCCCGGGGCAGCACCGTGAGCACGAGCGCCGTGACCACGATGAACACCAGCGCGGCGACGAACTGCCCGGCGCCGACGACCACCGCGTCACCGAACAGCGACCAGTCGGGCGCGCTCTGTCCGGCCAGGCCCGCCGCCGCCCCGACGATCGCGCCGCCGACGGTCGCCGCCGCGCCGATCGTGGCGATCGCGACGTAGTCGGCCAGCCAGCGCACCCGCCCGACCGGGGTCGCGAGCAGAGCCTCGACCGTGCCGTGCGCCTCCTCCTGGCGAGCGCGCCCGACGATCTGCACGCCGCAGCAGGCAGCGAGCACACCCACGAGCGTGAAGAAGATGACGATCGCGCCGACCGCGAGCGAGCCGCCCTGCGTCAGCGCGGCGAGCAGTTGCTCGACGGACGGCAGCTGGGTCGCCGCCTGGGACAGCACCGACGACAGGCTCGTCGCGAGTAGCCCCGACACGAAGCCCCCGATCGCCCAGCCGAGGATCGCCGGCCACGTGAGCGCCCATACGAGCCCGGTCGAGCTCGACAGTGCCGCGCCGGCCGTCGCGCGCGCCCGCCGTTCGGGCAGCAGGCTCTCGCCAAGGTCGCGCACCGACTGCAGGGCGACGGATGCCGCGGCCAGCCCGGCCGCGACGAGTGCGCAGAGCGCGACCGGCCACAGGTTGTCGTCGGCCCAGGGTCGCGCGTTCTCGATCCACCCGTACGGCGAGAACCAGGCGAGCGGGGCGCTCTGGATGCGCTGGAGGTCGGCGGAGGGTGTGCCGAGCGCGTTGCCGAGCCCCGCCACCAGGTAGGCGACGAGCATCACCCACACGCCGAACGCGTTGGCGCTGCGGCCCGACGCGAAGACCTGCGCGCCGATCAGTCCGACCCCGTAGGCGAAGAACCCGAGCGCTCCGCTGCCGAGACCGGCGACGAGGCTGCCGGTGGCGGGCAGCCCGCACGCGAGGAACGCGACGGCGACGAGCATGGCGAGCAGCGCGTTGGCGATGAGGCCGTGCACGATCGTCGCGACCAGCGGGGCGACGCGCCCGGCGGGGGTCGCGGCCACGAGCTCGGTGCGGCCGGCGTCCTCGTCGGCGCGGGTGTGGCGCACGGCCATGAAGGAGCTCATGAACGCGGCCATCATCGCGAGGAACGGGAGGATCAGGAACCCCGTGAACGCGCCGAGGTCCGCGCCCGACGGCAGCCCGCGGAACAGCATGATGACGGGGTTCGCGGCCGCGGTGGCGAGCAGGTTCACGCGGTCCGTCTCGGTGCCGTACGACCCGTTCACGGCCGAGACCGTGAACGCCGCGAGCACGGCGGTGCCGCCGATCCAGATGACGAACTGCCAGAGGTCGCGCCGCAGCCGCTGGCGCAGCAGGGTGATCATCGCGTCGACCCGGCAGTGAGGTCGTCACCGTAGTGCCGCAGGAAGAGCTCCTCGAGCGAGGGCGGCTCGATGCGCAGGCCCGTCACCCGACGGGTCGCGAGCTCGGGCAGCACGGATGCCACGGCGTCGCTGTCGACGGTGAACCGCACCCGGCCGTCGGCGACGCTCACGTCGTGGGCCTCGGCGATGCCGTCGGCGGTCGTGCCCGCCGCGTCGAACGACACCTCGGTGCGGGTCAGGTGCCGGAGGTCCGCGAGCGTGCCGGCCTCCACGACCTTCCCGGCGCGGATGATGCTCACCCGGTCGCACAGCTGCTCGACCTCGGAGAGGATGTGGCTCGAGAGCAGCACGGTGGCGCCGGCATCCTTCACCCGGGTCACCTCGCGTCGGAACACGACCTCCATGAGCGGGTCGAGGCCGCTCGTCGGCTCGTCGAGGATGTAGAGCTCGGCGGGCACGCTGAAGGCCGCGATGAGCGCCACCTTCTGCCGGTTCCCCTTCGAGTACGCGCGGCCCTTCTTGCGCGGGTCGAACGCGAACACGTGCTCGAGGCGCTCGCGCTCGGTGCGGTAGGCGGCCGAGCGGGTGTCGGCGCCGCGCAGGCGGGCGAGTACGTCGATCGACTCGCCGCCGGAGAGGTTCGGCCACACGTTCACGTCGCCCGGCACATACGCGAGTCGCCGGTGCAGTGCCACCGCGTCGCGCCACGGGTCGCGGCCGAAGACCGCCGCGGTGCCGCCGCTCGCGCGGGCAAGCCCCAGGAGGATGCGGATGGTGGTCGACTTGCCGGCCCCGTTGGGTCCGAGGAAGCCGTGGATATCGCCGGCGCCGACCGCGAGGTCGAGGCCGTCGAGGGCGTTCTGGCGCCCGTAGCGCTTCACGAGTCCGGTGGTGCGGATGACATCGCTCATGGCGCTGAAGCTACGCCGATTTCACAAAACTGTGAAGAGTGCGGACCGTGTCAATCCAGTCGCTCGATGACCGTCGCATTCGCCATGCCCGCGCCTTCGCACATCGTCTGCAGGCCGAACCGGCCGCCCGTCGCCTCCAGCTCGCCGACGAGGGTCGTGAGCAACCGCGTGCCCGAGGAGCCGAGGGCGTGTCCGAGGGCGATCGCGCCGCCCCGAGGGTTGAGCCGCGCGGGGTCGGCGCCGGTCTCGGCGAGCCAGGCGAGCGGCACGGACGCGAACGCCTCGTTGACCTCGAACGCGTCGATGTCGTCGATCGACAGACCCGTGCGCTGCAGCACCTTCGCGGTCGCCGGGATCGGTCCCGTCAGCATCATGATCGGGTCGTCGCCGACGACCGAGAAGCCGACGAAGCGGGCGCGGGGTCGCAGCCCCAGGCGCTGTGCGGCCTCGCGCGACATGATGAGCGCGGCCGAGGCGCCGTCGGTGAGCGGCGACGAGTTGCCCGCGGTCACCCGCCAGCCGATCTGCGGGAACCGCGCCGCGATCGCCTCGTCGACGAACGACGCCGGCAGACCCGCGAGCCCGCCGGCGGTGGTCGCCGCCCGCACGGTCTCGTCGGTGCGGTGCACGACGGGGGAGCCCGCGGCATCCGTCACCGTCACCGGCACGATCTCGTCGTCGAACAGACCGGATGCCGCGGCCGCCGCGGCGCGCGCGTGGGAGAGCGCGGCGACGTCGTCGAGCTGCGCGCGCGAGAGGTTCCACTGCGCCGCGATGAGCTCGGCCGAGATGCCCTGGTGCACGAGGCCGTCGGGGTAGCGCTCCCGCAGGCGCGGTCCGAGCACGTCGCGGCCGATCGCGGAGGTGCCGAGCGGGAGGCGGCTCATCGACTCGACGCCGCAGGAGATCACGATGTCCTGGCTGCCGGAGATGATCGCCTGCGCCGCGAACGTCGCCGCCTGCTGGCTCGACCCGCACTGGCGGTCGATCGTGGTGCCGGGCACGTGCTCGGGGAAACCCGCCGCGAGCAGGGCGTTGCGGGTGACGTTGGAGGACTGCTCGCCGACCTGCGCGACGCAGCCGCCGATCACATCGTCGACGAGGGCCGGGTCGATGCCGGTGCGGTCGACGAGCGCGGTGAGCACGGTCGCGAGCAGGTCGACGGGGTGCGTGCCCGAGAGCGCTCCGCCGGGCTTTCCCCGACCCGATCCGGTGCGCACGACGTCGACGATGACGGCTTCGGCCATGGGAGCTCCTTCGCGGCAGGGCGGATGCCGCCAGCCTACGCCCGGGCGGCGCCGGCGGCGCGGGTCCCCTGCGTATACGCAGAGCGCGACCTGCTCGAACCTGCTGGCGGAATCAGGGGCTGAGTGTATACACTAACGATGGCCAGCGACGAGGGAGGAGCGGCATGCGCGCCAGCGATCACACCTACACGACCCTCCTCGATGAAATCCAGTCCGGAGCCCTCGCCCCCGGCACGGTGCTCGCCGAGCCCGCCCAGTCCGCCCGCCTCGGGGTGAGCCGCACTCCGCTGCGCGCGGCGCTCGCGCGCCTCGCCGCCGACGGCCTCGTCACGCAGGCCTCGCCGCGCGTGACCGTCGTCACGGGGGTGGATGCCGCCGACATCCGTGCGCTCTTCGAGATCCGCCGAGCGCTGGAGGAGACCCAGGCGCGCCTCGCCGCCGAGCGCGCCGACGCGGCCGTGTTCGCGGCGTTCGCCGCCGACTTCGACCACGCCCGCCTCGAGGGCGGCGAGGGGCGGGACGCCTACTACGCGCTCATCGCCCGGTTCGACGCCGCGCTCGACGCCGCCGTCGGCAACGACTACCTGGTGGCGGCCCTGCGCACCGTGCGCACCCACCTCGTGCGCGTGCGCCGGCTCGCCCGCGACAAGCCCGAACGCCTCGCCGCCTCGGTCGCCGAGCACCGCGTCATCGCCGACGCGATCGCCCGGCGCGACGCCGACCTCGCCGCCCACGCCACGCACGTGCACCTGCACAACGCGCTCACCAGCATCCTCGCCTCGCTCGCCGCCGACGCCGCATCCGCCGACGCATCCGTCGCCGAGCCCGCCCACCCCGCCGATCAAGGAGCAGCATGACCGTCACCCACCACGTCCGCGTCTACCGCAGCGACGAAGAGCTTCCCCGCACCGACCAGCTCGCCTGGAAGATCGCCGAGGTCGCCGCCGACCCGGTCGCTGTCACCGACGAGGTGGCCGACATGATCATCAACCGCATCATCGACAACGCCGCGGTGGCCGCGGCATCCCTCACCCGCGGGCCGGTGAGTGCGGCCCGCCAGCAGGCGCTCGATCACCCGGTGTCCGTGTCGGGCCCGGGTTCCACGGTCTTCGGCTGCGCCCTCGAGCGCACGACGAGCCCCGAGTGGGCGGCCTGGGCCAACGGGGTCGCGGTGCGCGAGCTCGACTACCACGACACCTTCCTCGCCGCCGAGTACTCGCACCCCGGCGACAACATCCCGCCGATCCTCGCCGTCGCCCAGCACGTCGGCGCGACCGGCGCACAGCTGCTGCGCGGCATCGCCACCGGGTACGAGATCCAGATCGACCTCGTGCGCGCCATCTCGCTGCACAAGCACAAGATCGACCACGTCGCCCATCTCGGCCCCTCCGCTGCGGCAGGCATCGGCAGCCTTCTCGGCCTGCCGGTCGAGACGATCTACCAGGCCGTCGGCCAGGCGCTGCACACCACCACCGCGACCCGGCAGTCCCGCAAGGGCGAGATCTCCACGTGGAAGGCCCACGCCCCCGCCTTCGCCGGCAAGATGGCCGTCGAGGCGGTCGACCGCGCGATGCGCGGCGAGACCAGCCCGGCGCCGATCTACGAGGGCGAGGACGGCGTGATCGCATGGCTCCTCGACGGGAAGGATGCCGCCTACGACGTGCCGCTCCCCGACCGCGGCGAGGCGAAGCGGGCCATCCTCGACTCGTACACGAAGGAGCACTCCGCCGAGTACCAGGCGCAGGCGTGGATCGACCTCGCCCGCAAGCTCGGCACCGCGCGGCCCGAGCTGCGCGACCCCGAGAACATCGAGGCGATCGTGCTGCACACCAGCCACCACACGCACTACGTGATCGGCTCGGGCGCGAACGACCCGCAGAAGTACGACCCTGCGGCCTCCCGCGAGACCCTCGACCACTCGATCCCCTACATCTTCACGGTCGCCCTGCAGGATGCCGCGTGGCACCACGTCGACTCCTACCTGCCCGCGCGCGCGGCCCGCCCTGACACGGTGGCGCTGTGGCACAAGGTCACCACCGCTGAGGACGCCGAGTGGACCCGCCGCTACCACTCGGAGGACCCCGACGAGAAGGCGTTCGGCGGCCGCGTGGAGATCCGCCTCGCGAACGGCGAGACCATCGTCGACGAGATCGCCGTGGCCGATGCCCACCCGCTCGGCGCCCGCCCCTTCACCCGCCCCGACTACGTCGCGAAGTTCCGGCTGCTCGCCGAGCCCGTGCTCACCGCCGACGAGATCGAGCGCTTCCTCGACCTCGCCGAGCGCCTGCCCGAGCTGACCCCGGCCGAAGTGCGCGAGCTGTCGATCGTCGCGGCCCCCGGCGTGCTCGCCTCCGCCCCCGCCCCGAAGGGACTCTTCTGATGCTGTACAGCCAGACCCCCGCCGCCGAGAAGCGGCGCCTGTTCCGCGAGCGGCTCGCCACCGGCGAGCTGCTGCGGTTCCCGGGCGCGTTCAACCCGCTCTCGGCCCGGCTCATCGAGCGCAAGGGCTTCGAGGGCGTCTACATCTCGGGTGCGGTGCTCTCCGCCGACCTCGGGCTGCCCGACATCGGCCTCACGACCCTCACCGAGGTCGCCGGCCGCGGCCAGCAGATCGCCCGCATGACCGAGCTGCCGGCGATCATCGACGCCGACACCGGCTTCGGCGAGCCCATGAACGTGGCCCGCACGATCCAGACCCTCGAGGACGCCGGCATCGCCGGCACCCACATCGAGGACCAGATCAACCCCAAGCGGTGCGGTCACCTCGACGGCAAGGCGGTCGTCGACCAGGACACCGCGATCAAGCGCATCCGCGCGGCATCCGATGCCCGTCGTGACCCGAACTTCCTCATCATGGCGCGCACCGACATCCGTGCCGTCGAGGGGCTCGATGCCGCGATCGACCGCGCCAAGGCGCTCGTCGACGCCGGGGCCGACGCGATCTTCCCCGAGGCGATGCGCGACCTCGGCGAGTTCGAGGCGGTGCGCAACGCCGTCGACGTGCCGATCCTCGCCAACATGACCGAGTTCGGCAAGAGCGACCTGTTCAGCGTCGACCAGCTGCGGGACGTGGGAGTGAACATCGTCATCTGGCCGGTGTCGCTGCTGCGCATCGCCATGGGTGCCGCGGGCCGTGCGCTCGACACCCTCGTCGACGACGGCCACCTCACGTCGAAGCTCGGCGAGATGCAGCATCGCGCCGACCTCTACGACCTGGTGGACTACGAGGACTACAACCACTTCGACACCTCGGTGTTCAACTTCCAGATCACCCGCTGACGTCCGCGAAGGAGCAGACATGTCCGAGATCGAGATCAAGAAGGGCCTCGCCGGGGTCACGGTCGACTACACCGCGATCAGCAAGGTCAACCCCGACACCAACAGCCTGCTGTACCGCGGCTACCCGGTGCAGGAGCTCGCGGCGACCCAGTCGTTCGAGTCCGTCGCCCTGCTGCTGTGGAACGGCGATCTGCCGGATGCCGCGGCCCTCGCCGCATTCGAGGGGTTCGAGCGCACGCACCGCGGGCTCGACGCCGACGTGAAGACGGTGATCGACCTGCTGCCGCTCGAGTCGCACCCGATGGACGTCGTGCGCACAGCGGTGTCGGTCCTCGGCGCGCAGGATGCCGCGGCATCCGACAACTCGCCCGCCGCCGACCTCGCCAAGGCGCAGCTGCTGTTCGCGAAGATCCCCGCGATCGTCGCCTACGACCAGCGCCGCCGCCGCGGTCAGCAGCCGGTGCCGCCGCGGGACGACCTCGGCTACGCGGCGAACTTCCTGTGGATGACGTTCGGCGAAGAGCCGGCCGACATCGTCGTCGACGCGTTCAACGTGTCGATGATCCTGTACGCGGAGCACTCGTTCAACGCCTCGACGTTCACCTCACGGGTGATCACGTCGACCACCTCCGACCTCTACTCTGCGGTCGTCGGTGCGATCGGTGCGCTCAAGGGCGCCCTGCACGGCGGGGCCAATGAGGCCGTCATGCACATCTTCGACGAGGTCGGCACGGCAGACAACGTCGGCCCGTGGCTCGACGAGGCCCTCGCCGCGAAGCGCAAGATCATGGGCTTCGGGCACCGGGTCTACAAGAAGGGCGACTCGCGCGTGCCGACCATGAAGGCCGCCCTCGACGACCTCGTGGAGTACTACGACGCCCGTGACCTCGCCGCGCTCTACGACACCCTCGAGAGCGAGTTCGTGGCCCGCAAGGGCATCTACCCGAACCTCGACTACCCGTCGGGTCCGGCCTACCACCTCATCGGATTCGACACCCTCACCTTCACGCCGCTGTTCGTCGCGGCGCGCATCGTGGGCTGGACGGCTCACATCATCGAGCAGACCGCCGCCAACGCGCTCATCCGTCCGCTGTCGGCCTACAACGGTCCCGACGAGCGGCACATCGACGGGTACGTCGCCTCGGCGGCCGACCGTGCGGCGGCGAGCCGCGAGGCGGAGTCCGCCGACTGACGTGGACATGACGAGGGGGTGGATGCCGCGGCATCCACCCCCTCGTCATGTCATCAGTGCGCTCGTCGCCGGCGCGTCATCAACAGCAGCACGGCGCCGCCGAGCAGCGCTGCCCCGGCGAGGACGAGCAGCCCCGAGAGGTCCGGAGCGCCGGTGCGCGGGAGCGTCGCGGCCGGGTCGGCGATGGTGATGCCCTGGGACAGCGTCACCGCGGTGCCGTCGGCCGAGGTTCCCGTCACGATCACCGTGTGCGACCCCGTCACGCCCGAGGGGAGCGCGGTCGTGAGCGTCGCGACACCGGTGGACGAGACCGTGACGGTACCGAGCACGATGGGGTTCGAGTGCAGCACGAACGTCGCATCGGTTCCGGGCAGCAGCCCGGACGCGGTGAAGGTCTGGTCGCTGCCCGTCGTCACCGGGCCCGAGGGGACGGTGAGCGCCGACGCCGGTGCGGTGGTGACGACGATCGACACCACCACGGGGACCGCGTGGCTGTAGGCCGCGTCACCCGCTTGGATCAGCCCGACCACACAGGTGCCCGGAGTGAGGAGGCTGATGGTGAGTCCGCTGACGGAGCACGCTCCGGGGTCGCCGGCGTCGCCCAGCTCTGCCGTGACCGGGAGACCCGAGGTGGCGGTGGCCGCGAGGGTCACGGTCGTCCCGGTGTACCCCGACTCCGGTGCGCCGACGACCGAGATCGTCTGCGAGCCGTGCGGCGTGAGCCGCCCGCGGTAGAACACGGACGCTCCGTTGCCCGCCGACGTCACCGGAACGACGGCGACGGTGTAGGCCGTGCCGTTGACGAGGCCCGTGATCGTGCACGGCGACCCTGCGCAGCTGATCGTGACGGGTGCCGTGCCGCCGCGAGCGGTCACCGAGTACGACAGGATCGGCGCGCCACCGGTGTTCACCGGAGGAGCGAACGCGATGCTCACGGTCGTGTCGCCGGACCAGCCCTCGCTCAACCGCACGGCGTCGGAGGCGACGGCCGTGATCGAGAACGTCTGATCCACCTCGGGAGCAGGCGCCGTCGCGTCATCGCCGTCCTGGTGCGCGGCGATGGTGCAGTCGCCCGCGCTCACGGGAGTCAGTCCGCCCGCACGGGTCACCGTGCACACGTCCGGGGTGAGTGTCGTGAACGTCACCGGAAGGTCCGAGGTGGCTCGAGCCATGAGATTGGCCGTCATCGTGAAGGGAAGGCTCCCCGGGTTCGCGAACTCGATCGTCTGCGTGGCGAGCGGAGTCACGGTTCCTTCGTATTGCGCCGCGGGGCCGGTGTTCAGCTCGTTCTGGGCGGCGACCGAGACCTCGTAGGCAGATCCGTTCACGAGCCCGCTGACGGTGCACGGGGACGCATCGCATTCCTGGGAGCGCTGGCCCGCGGAGACGAGGTATCCGACGATCGGGCTGCGGCCGGTCTCGGTCGGCGGAGTGAACGACACCGTGACGGACCCCGACGCCGTGGTCACCGAGGTGATGGTCGGGGCGCCCGGCGTGCCCGGGTCGACCTGGAAGCTGCGCTCGACCGTCGTCGCCGGAAGGAACGCGTCGTTACCGGCCTGGTCCGCGTCGATCGTGCACGTGCCGTTCGCGTGGAACGTCGTGACGCCCGAGGGGGTGACGGTGCAGACGGCGTCCGTGGTGCTGGAGAAGCTCACCGGCAGATCGGAGTCCGACGTGGCCACCGCCGTGAACGGGGTGCCGTAGGTCTGGGTCTCCGGCTGCGCGAAAGTGATCGACTGCTCAGCCGCCGGGGTGACCGACGACGAGGCGCTCGAGGCGGGACTCGTGCCTGCGAGGTTCGAGGCAGTGACGGTGAACGTGTACGGTGTGCCGTTGGTCAGCCCGCTCACCGTGCAGGGGGAGCTGGAGCATCCGACACTCGTCAATCCTCCGGGCGAGGACGTCACTGTGTACGCCGTGATCGGAAGCCCGCCCGTGTTCGCGGGCGCGTGGAAGGAGACAGTCGCGGACGCGTCGCCGGCTGTCGCGCTGACGTTCGTCGGGGCCACAGGCGCCGACGGCACCTGGGCGACTGCGACGTCGTCGACGCGCACGTAGGTCGATGCCCCCGAGGCGGACAGCACAATGCGCGGCGTGCCGCTGGCGGCGGTCGTGAAGTTGACCATGCTGAAGCTCCACCCGGAAGCGTAGGTGTCCTCGCTCGTCTTCTTGACCGCGTACTGCGTGCCTCCGACGACCCCGTCGACGTAGGCGTCGAAGGTGCCGGAACTGTCCGGGATGGACTCCGGAGTCACAACACCGCCGTACCACCAGACGCCGAACTGGTAGGTGCTCGACGGCTGCAGGTGGGGCAGCGACTGCGTGACCGTGTCGGGGTCGTTCCCGCCCGCCGGTTGGAAGACGAGCACCCCGCTGCCCGAATGCGGGAGCTCGGTCGTCGGGCCGAGCGTGAGCGCCGACTCCGATCCGTCGCCGAAGGTGACTCCCCATCCCGGCACGATCTCGTCGCCGACGGGCGCCTGTTCGAAACCGCAGTTGTCGACGAGATTGGGCGGCAACGCCGTGCAATCCCGATAGGGCGCCGCGTTCTGCGCCAGTGCGGGCGCGGCCACGATGGGCGCCGCCGCGATCAGAGAGCCCAGCAGCGCGCCGAGCGCGACGACCGAGCCCATGACACTCTTGCGAGTCATGAGTTCCACCCCTTTGTGCGGCCCCCGCCGCGTTCTCTCGCGACCCCCGTCGCGAACGGACAAGCTGATGCCCAACAATCGCCCCACGCGATCGCCGCTGATCATAGGGGCTTGCGCTATCAGTTCGTTCACAGGTTTCGCAGGCCCGATTCCGCACCATCTCATCGATGGCTCATCGGCGCTCGCCATCCCACGTTCGGCGCGGCAGGATCGAAGATGTGCGCACCGATGAGGGTGCCCCGCAGACGGGAGGACCCATGGCCGAGTACGAGACGATCCTGGTCGAGCGCCGAGGGCGCGTCGGGTGGATCACCCTGAACCGCCCGCACGCGCTCAACGCGCTGAACGCCCAGCTCGCGAGCGAGCTGGGGGCGGCGGCATCCGATTTCGACGCCGATGACCAGATCGGATGCATCGTCATCACCGGCTCCGAGCGGGCCTTCGCCGCCGGCGCCGACATCAAGGAGATGGCCGACAAGACGCCGCTGGAGATGGAGCAGGGGAACCCCTTCGCGGGACTCGAGCGCCTCTCGCAGCTGCGCACGCCGCTCGTCGCGGCGGTCGCGGGCTTCGCCCTCGGCGGCGGGTGCGAGCTCGCGATGACGTGCGACATCATCCTCGCGGCCGACACCGCCCGCTTCGGGCAGCCTGAGATCAACCTGGGCGTGATTCCGGGGCTCGGCGGCACGCAGCGGCTGCCGCGCGCGGTCGGCGCGTACAAGGCGGCCGATCTCGTGCTCACGGCGCGCACGATCGACGCGGTCGAGGCGGAACGTGCGGGCCTCGCCTCCCGGGTCGTTCCCGCCGCCGAGCTGCTCGAGGTGGCTCAGACGGTCGCCGACGAGATCGCGGCGAAGTCGCTGCCGGTCGTCTACGCGGCGAAGGAGGCGCTGCGCGTCGCGCGCGAGTCGACCTTGACCGAGGGACTGCGGTTCGAGCGCCGGGTGTTCGTCTCGCTGTTCGGGCTTGAGGACCAGAAGGAGGGCATGACCGCCTTCCGTGAGAAGCGTGCGCCCGAGTTCCATCATCGGTGAGACTCAGTGTCATCGTTCGCCGTGATTCCGTTAGACTCTGCGATGGCGTAAGGAGTGCCCCGTGAAGATCGTCGTGCTGGTCAAAGAAGTCCCCGACACCTACGGTGACCGCAAGCTGTCTCTCGAGACCGGGCTCGCGGATCGCGCCGCGAGCGATGCGGTCATCGACGAGATCGGTGAGCGTGCCCTCGAGGTCGCGCTGAGCTACGCCGACAAGAACCCGGGCACCGAGGTCGTCGTGCTCTCGGTCACCCCCGAGTCGGCCACCGCGTCGGTGCGCAAGGCCCTCGCGATGGGGGCGGCGTCGGCCGTGCAGGTCGTCGATGAGGCCCTGCTCGGCGCAGACCTCGGTCTCACCGCCGAGGTGCTCGCCGCCGCCGTGCGCAAGGCGGGCTTCGACCTCGTCATCGCCGGAAACCAGTCGACCGACGGCTCGGGCGGTGTCATCGCCTCGATGCTCGGCGAGCTGCTCGACGTGCCGGCGGCCACCAGCCTCAGCACGGTCGAGATCGGCGACGGCGTCGTCACCGGCGAGCGGGCGATCGACGGCGCGACCACCACGGTCTCGGCGACCCTGCCCGCCGTCATCTCCATCACCGAGCGCCTGCCCGACGCCCGTTTCCCGAACTTCAAGGGCATCATGGCGGCCAAGAAGAAGCCGTACGAGACCTGGAGCCTCGCGGACCTCGACGTCGACGCGACGGATGCCGCGGCATCCCGATCGATCGTCATCGCGATCTCGGAGAAGCCGGCCCGCGCGGCCGGGACCAGGATCGTCGACGAGGGCGACGCCGGCACCAAGCTCGCCGAATACCTGATCTCGAACCGACTGGCCTGAGGAAGACGACGATGACCGACTTCGCGCCCGACACCATCCTCGTGCTGCTCGACGTGACCCCGTCGGGGGAGCTCGCCAGCTCGTCCGCCGGACTCCTCGGCGCCGCCGCCCAGGTGGGCACCCCCGTCGCGCTCGTCGTGCACGAGAACGCCGAACTGGCAGCGGATGCCGCGGCTCTCGGGGCGACCGCCGTGCTCATCGTGCCGACCACCCCCGACACCGTCGGGGTGCAGGTGACCGACGCGCTCGCCGCCGCCGCGGCGCTCGTGCAGCCCGACGCCGTGCTCGTGTCCCACTCCCTCGACGGCCGCGACGCCGCCGCCCGCTTCGCCGCCCGCACCCGCTCGGCGCTCGCCGTCGACGCGGTCGGCGTCTCGCGCGACGCCGAGGGCGTCGTCGCCCACCACTCCGTCTACGGCGGCGCATACAACGTCGACTCGGCCGCCACGTTCGGCGCGCCGGTCATCACGGTGCGTCAGGGGGCGATCGACGCGCGCGCCGAGGCGCAGACCGTCCAGAGCGTCGCCCTCGAGGTCGCCGCATCGGGTAGGGCCGCGGCATCCGTCACCGCCGTCGAGCCGGCGCAGGCCACGTCGAGCCGGCCCGAGCTGCGCGGCGCCGCCAAGGTCGTCTCGGGCGGCCGGGGCATCGGATCGGGCGAGAACTTCGCGCTCGTCGACCAGCTCGCCGATGTGCTGGGCGCCGCGGTCGGCGCCTCCCGCGCGGCCGTCGACGCCGGCTACGTGCCCCAGTCGTACCAGGTCGGCCAGACCGGGGTGTCGGTCTCGCCGCAGCTGTACATCGCGCTCGGCATCTCCGGGGCGATCCAGCACAAGGCCGGTATGCAGACCGCCAAGACGATCGTCGCGATCAATAAGGACGGCGACGCCCCGATCTTCGACATCGCCGATTTCGGTATCGTCGGCGACGTGTTCACGGTCGTGCCCCAGCTGATCAGCGCCCTCGAGGCGCGGAAGGCCTGAGCGTGGCGACCTACGCGCGCACGGTGCGCCGCGGGCTGCCGCGCACGCCCGGTGGCGACCCCTGGCCGCCCGCGGGCGAGGCCCCGATCGACGCGGCCGTCGCGGTGACGGATGCCGCGGCCCCCTCGGTCGCGGCGGTCGCGGGTGTCGCGGCCCCGACCGCGGAGGCGCGAGCCGTAACTCCGGAGAATTCGCCGTCTGCTGGGCTGCCGACCGCCTCCGACCCGATTTCTCCGGAGATCGAGCACGGTGCCCCGGCTGCCGCCGTCCCCGCCGCCGGTGCTGCCCCCGCGGCGTCGGCTGCCGCATCGGCGCCCGCCGCGGCCGGCCCGGCTCGCGCCCTGCGCCGCGGCCTGCCGCGCACGCCGGGCGGGGAGCCGTGGCCTCCTGCGGGCGCGGCCCCGATCGCCGCGGCGACGACCGATGCCGCCGAGGTCCCTGTCGCGGCACCGCCTTCGGTCGGTGACGTGACGGTTCCCGCGCCGGTGGCCGCCGTCGCGCCGACCGGTTACACCGCCGCATCCCCGAGCACCGCCACCACCCGCGCCGCCGCTGCGAGCGACGTGCCTCTGCGCCGCGGACTCCCGCGCGTCGCCGGCGGAGACCCGTGGCCGCCCGCGGGCTTCGCCCCGGGTGCACCGGTCGCCGCGGCATCCGACCCGACCGCAACTCCGGAGATTGAGGCTGTGGCGTCGTCCGCAGGCCCCGCGGCGGTCGATTCTCCGGAGATCGCGCACACCGCGGCCCTCGCCCCCGCAGCCCTCGCCCCGGAAGCCCCCACCGCCCCCGACTCGATCGCCGCGCGCGTCGCCGCCGGTCCGCTGCCCTTCACCCCCACGGTGTTCCCGGGGCGCTACGCGTTCGAGCGTCCCGCGCCGAAGCCGGAGCCGCGTCGCATCGGTCCGTTCACCGCCGGTCAGTGGGTCGGCGCGGCGATCGTCACGGTCGTGGGTCTGCTGTTCGCGGGCGCGATGGTCGTGTTCGCGGTGCGCTGGCTGCTGAGCCTCGACGCACTGCGCGACTGGGTCGCCACCTACCCCGGCGAATACCACCTGCCGGTGGGCGCACCGGTCGGCTTCCCCGCGTGGGTCGGCTGGCAGCACTTCTTCAACGTGTTCCTGATGGTGCTGATCATCCGCTCGGGGCTGCAGGTACGGCACCAGAAGAAGCCGCCGGCGTTCTGGAGCCCGCGCTGGAACCCGAAGCGGAAGATCAGCATCGCGCTGTGGCTGCACCAGTCGCTGGACATCCTGTGGCTCGTCAACGGACTCGTGTTCGTCGTGCTCCTGTTCGTCACCGGTCAGTGGCTGCGCATCGTGCCGACCAGCTGGGAGGTGTTCCCGAACGCCGTCACCGCGGTGCTCAAGTACATCTCGCTCGACTGGCCGACCGAGGACGGCTGGGTCAACTACAACTCGATCCAGCAGCTGACCTACTTCGCGACCGTGTTCCTCGCCGCGCCCCTCGCGGCGATCACGGGCGTGCGCATGAGCGGCATCTGGCCGAAGAACGCGACGCGACTGAACAAGATCTACCCGGTCGAGTGGGCCCGCAAGGTGCACTTCCCCGTGATGATCTACTTCGTGCTGTTCATCGTCGTGCACGTGACGCTGGTGTTCGCGACCGGGGCGCTGCGCAACCTGAACCACATGTACGCGGGCAGCGACGAGGTCAACTGGGTCGGCTTCTCGATCTTCGCGGTCTCGATGCTCGTGATCGTCGGTGCGTGGGTCGCGGCGCGGCCCCTCGTGCTGGCGCCGATCGCGAAGCTGTTCGGGTCGGTCAGCTCGCGCTGAGCGCGCTCAGGAAATGACGGATGCCGCGCCCGCGGCATATCCGTCGGCGTAGGCCTCGTCCGCTCCCAGCCGGAAGAAGTCCCGCTCCGGCGGCCGGACGATCGACCGCGCTCCCGGACGGTCGAGCGCACCGACGAGATCCGCGCGCCCGCGCACGACCGCGACGGGAAGCCGCGTGGCCTTGCCCTTGACGAGGTCGGCGGCGCCGCACAGCTCGTCGGCCACGCACGGCTGCGTCACGACGAGCGGGCGGCCCTCGGCGTCGACGCCGCCGCGGAGATCCTCGAACACCTGCACGCCACCGGCGCCGATCGCATGGTCCGTCTGCCCCTCGCGCCAGGCGCGCCCGAGCGTGTCGGAGACGAGCACCCCCACCTCGACCCCGAGCGCGGCCCGCAGCCCCGCGGCGAGGCGGCGGGCCGAGGCATCCGGATCAACCGGCAGCAGCAGCACCGTGCCCTCGGGGGTGTTCGACGCGTCGACGCCGGCCGCGGCTGAGACGATGCCCAGCCGATTCTCGACGATGCGCGTCGTGTGGCCGCTGGGGGCGGTGCGGCTGGCGACGAGGCGCACCGTCTCCGCGGTGATGGCGTCCTCGCGGTCGTCGGCGAGGACGAACCGTCCCTCGGCCTTCGACACGATCTTCGACGTCACGACGAGGATGTCCCCATCGCGCAGCTGATCGGATGCCGCCGCCCCGATGAGCGCGACGAGGTCGTCGCCCGCACCGATCTCGGGAAGCCCGGGCAGCGCCCAGATCTGCAGCACGTCGGGTCAGCGCACGAAGCGCACCTCGGTGAGCGTCTCACCGAGGAAGGGCTCCGTGTGGGTGTCACCGTCGAGGTGGAACCCGTTGCGCTCGTAGAAGCGGTGCGCGCGGGGGTTGTCGGAGGCCACCCAGAGGTAGAGCGGCTCGCCCTCGTCGACGGCGGCGTCGAACAGCTGCTGGCCGATGCCGGTTCCCTGCCATGCGCTCAGCAGGTAGATGAAATAGAGCTCGCGCTCACGAGGGGCGTCGCGGTCGCGTGCCGGGCCGGAGCCGACGAAGCCCACGATCTCGCCGTCGACGAGGGCCGCGCTCATGCGGAACTCGGGCCCCTGCGCGGCCCAGTGGGTCCACAGTTCGGCAAGGCGGCGGGGGGAGACCTTCTCGAGAGCGGCTTTGCTGATGAGGTGGTCGTACGTCTCGTGCCAGCAGGTGGCGTGCACGCGTCCCAGGGCTTCGGCATCGACGTCGCGCACGGGGCGGACGATCAGATCGATCTGCAGATCGGCGTTCATGGCCAGACTCTAACCGGCCGCGGCGGGGCCGCGAAATCGGCTGTGCATGCCGCACGAACCTGTAGGCATCCGACAACGGAATGCGTGCTGACATCCACGATCAGTACGATCCACGGTCGTGAACGTGATCTGGCGCACCCTGCTCGTGCTGTTCGTCGCTCGGCGTCGTCTGCGTCGTGACGGCGTCATCGCCGACGCCTCGTTCGTGGGCCGTGTGCGGCTCACGACCCTCCCCACCGACCTCGACCTCGTGGGGCACATGAACAACGGACGGTACCTGTCGTTGTTCGACCTCGGCCGCTTCGACCTCATCATGCGCTCGGGTCTGTGGGATCTCATGCGCGCTCGCGGCTGGTACCCGGTCGTGGCGAGCTCGACGATCACCCACCGTAAGTCGCTGCACCTGTGGCAGCGCTTCGACATCGAGTCGAAGGTGATCTCCGCCGACGACAAGGCGATCTATCTCGAGCACCGCGCGGTGGTGCGCGGCGAGATCTACGCCCGACTGTTCGTGCGCTCCCGCTTCGTGCGACGAGCCGGCGGGGTGCTGCCCACCTCCGAGGTGTTCGAGGCCATGGGCATCGACCCGGCGACCGTGCCCGCCCCCGAGGCGTGGCTCAGCGAGTGGGCGCTCGACGTGGCGCTGCCGCCGACGAAGGCCCCCGCACCGAGCGTCTGGGGCTGATCAGGCGGATGCCCCGCCCCGCCCGCCGCCCGCGACCGCGGAGGTGCGCGCGGTGAGGGCGTCGGCGAGCGCATCGACGACGGCGCCCACGCGCCGACGCGTCCCCGAGGCCGCGCGGGTGGCGACGAACACCTCGCGCGTCGGTGCGTCGGGAAGGGTGATCGTGCGTACGGGAGGCCGCGCCCCGGCCCAGACGAGGTCGGGCAGCATGGCGACCGCACGGCCCGCGGCGACGAGTCCCACATGGGCGGTGAGGTCGGGCAGGGCGTAGCGCACGTCCGGTTCGAAGCCCGCCGCCCGACACTGCTGCACCGCCCACTGCCGCGCGGCGGTGCCCTCCGGCTCCAGCACCCACGGCCGGTCGGCGAGGTCGCGCAGTCCCCGTGCCCGGTCGCCGCGCGGGACGGCGAGACGGATCGGGTCGCGACCGAGGATGCGACGGGTCAGCCCGTCGCGGTGGGCGCGGGTGTGACCGGGGTACTGCTCGGCCACGACGAGGTCGAAGCGTCGGGCGGACAGCTCGAACAAGCCCTCCTCGGGCGGCACGGCGGCCGCCTCGAGGCGCAGGTCGGGCTCGCGCGCAGCGAGGAGCGCGAGGGCGTCGGGCAGCAGGGCGAGGGCCGCCGTCTGCATGAGTGCCACCCGCACGGGCGCCGCGCCCGGACGCAGCGCCTCCAGTTCGCCGCGCACGCGTTCGTCTTCGTCGAGGGCTCGTTCGGCGTACGCCGCGAGCAGCTCGCCGTGCTCGGTGAGGCGGAGGCGCCGGCCGTCGGCGACGAACAGGGGCACCGCGGCATCCTTCTCAAGCTGGTCGAGCTGCTGCGAGATCGTCGACGGGCTGTACGACAGCGCATCTGCCACGGCGGCGAGGGTGCCGCGCAACGCGAACTCGTGCAGCATGCGCAGGCGCCGGAGTTCGAACATGGCATCCATTCGATAGGACCGATGTGTATTGATCATAAACAGTCGCTTTTCTCGAAGGATGCGTGCCGCCACCCTGGGATCACGGGTCACGAGTGGCAGGGTGGAAGGGACGGAAGCGTGGTGCGGCAGATGACGGATGCGGTCGGGACGGAACTGAGCGGGCAGGCGGTCGAGCTCGCGCACCGGTGGGTGCGGGAAGCGGCGGCGGCCGACGTCGATCCGGCGGCGGAACGCCTCGCCGGAGTGCTGCGGGACCCGAACGGACTGCCCTTCACGATCGGCTTCGTCGACGGCGTCATGCGTCCCGAGAGCCTGGCGGCCGCGGCATCCCATCTGTCGCGAATCGCCCCCCTGGTGCCCGACTTCCTGCCCTGGTACCTCCGCAGCGCGGTGCGCACGGGCGGCGCCCTCGCCCCCGTGGCGCCCGCTGCCGTCGTGCCGATCGCGCGGCGCGTGCTGCGCGACATGGTCGGCCACCTCATCGTCGACGCGCGCGCCGAGAAGCTCGGCCCCGCCCTCGCGGCCCTCCGCGCCGACGGCGCCCGCCTCAACCTCAACCTGCTCGGTGAGGCCGTGCTCGGCGAGCACGAGGCGCTGCGGCGACTCGAGGGCATCCACGAGCTGATCCGCCGCCCCGACGTCGACTATGTGTCGGTGAAGGTCTCCGCGATCGCCAGCCACATCTCGATGTGGGCATTCGACGAGACCGTCGACCTCGTCGTCGAACGCCTCCTGCCCCTCTACGTCAGCGCCGCCACCGACGGCACGTTCATCAACCTCGACATGGAGGAGTACCGCGACCTCGACCTCACGATCGCGGTGTTCACCCGCATCCTCGAGGATCCACGTCTTGCCGGACTCGAGGCGGGCATCGTGCTGCAGGCCTACCTGCCCGACGCGCTGCCCGCGCTGCAGCAGCTGACCGCGTGGGCGGGAGAGCGGGTCGCCGCGGGTGGCGCGCGCATCAAGGTGCGGCTCGTGAAGGGCGCGAACCTGGCCATGGAGAAGGTCGACGCCGTGCTGCACGGTTGGCCGCAGGCGCCCTACGAGACGAAGCTCGACACCGACGCGAACTACCTGCGCTGCCTCGACTGGGCGCTCACCCCCGCACACGCCGACGCGGTGCGCCTCGGTGTCGCCGGGCACAACCTCTTCGACGTCGCCTACGCATGGCTGCTCGCCGGCGAACGCGGCGTGCGCGACGCGATCGAGATCGAGATGCTGCTCGGCATGGCGCAGGGCCAGGTGCAGGCGGTCACCCGCGAGGTCGGTCATGTGCTGCTGTACGTGCCGGTCGTGCGCCCCGACGAGTTCGACGTCGCCATCAGCTACCTCGTGCGCCGCCTCGAAGAGAACGCGTCGAGCGAGAACTTCCTCTCCGCCGCGTTCGAGCTCGCCGACGACGAGAGCCTCTGGGTGCGCGAGCGCGACAGGTTCCTCGCCGCGCTCGAGAGGTCGTCGGATGCCTCGCTGCGCACCGGTGCCGCGCGCACCCAGCAGCGCGGCGACGCGCCCGCATCCGGTGACCCGTCGATCCTTCGCGAACCCGCTCCGCCGCTCGGCTCCGCCGGTCTCACCCAGGCGGTGCTGGGCATCGCCCACGACGGCGCCGAGGACGTGCGCGGCTTCGGCGGAGCCGACCTGGTCGAGACCGCGGTGTTCTCGCTCAAGGAGAGCGGCGAGCATGCGGTCGGCGCCCCCGGGTTCCGTAACGCGGCCGACACCGACCCCGCGCTGCCGCAGAACCGCGACTGGGCGCGGCAGATCTTCGCGCGCATCGGCGTCTCGCACGTCGGCGACGTGACCCTGCGCGCCGCGCGGATCGACGACCGCGCACGCCTCGAGGATGCGATCGCCCGCGCCCGGAAGGCGGGCATCGCCTGGGGTTCGGTGCCCGCCGCCGACCGCGCGGTCGTACTGCAGCAGGCCGCGCGCGCCCTCGAGGCCCGTCGCGCCGAGCTCATCGAAGTCGCCGCGGACGAGACCGGGAAGGTGTTCGCCGAGGCCGACGTGGAGGTCAGCGAGGCGGTCGACTTCGCGAACTACTACGCCGCCACCGCCCGTGAGCTCGACGCCGTGCCCGGTGCGGTGTTCGAGCCGGTCGGTCTCACCGTCGTCGCCCCGCCGTGGAACTTCCCGCTCGCGATCCCGGCGGGCGGCGTGCTCGCCGCGCTCGCCGCCGGGTCCGGCGTCATCTTCAAGCCCGCCCCTCAGGCGCGGCGCTGTGCTGCCGTCATCGTCGAGGCGCTGGCGACCATCGGCCTCCCCGACGGCCTCGTCACCCTCGTCGACATCGACGAGGGTGAGCTGGGCGAGGCCCTCATCACCCACCCCGCGGTGGACCGCGTCATCCTCACCGGCTCGTGGGAGACCGCGGCGCTGTTCCGCTCGTGGCGTCCCGACCTTCCCCTTCTCGCGGAGACGAGCGGCAAGAACGCGATGATCGTCACCGCGACGGCGGACCTCGACCTGGCGGCATCCGATCTGGTCAAGAGCGCCTTCGGGCACGCCGGTCAGAAGTGCTCGGCGGCGTCGCTCGCGATCCTCGTCGGGTCGGTGGGCCGGTCGGAGCGCTTCGCCCGGCAGATCGTCGATGCCGCCCGCTCGCTGCGCGTCGGCACCCCCGCCGACCCCCGCACCGAGATCGGCCCCGTCGTCGAGATGCCGCAGGGCAAGCTGAAGTGGGCGCTCACCGAGCTCGAGCCGGGACAGCGCTGGCTGCTCGAGCCGCTGGAGCTCGACGCCGTGCCCGAGCTGGCCGGGCGGCTGTGGTCGCCGGGCATCCGCACCGGTGTGGCGCCGGGGTCGCGGTTCCATCGCGAGGAGTTCTTCGGCCCCGTGCTCGGCATCATGCACGCCGCGACCCTCGGCGAGGCGATCGCCCTGCAGAACGCCGTCGACTACGGGCTGACCGCGGGCCTGTACACGCAGAGTCCCGAGGAGCTCGGCATCTGGCTCGACCACGTGCAGGCCGGCAACCTCTACGTGAACCGCGGCACGACGGGTGCGATCGTGCAGCGTCAGCCGTTCGGCGGCTGGAAGCGCTCGTCGGTCGGCGCGGGCGCCAAAGCCGGCGGCCCGAACCACCTCGTCGGCCTCGGCGGCTGGCGGGCATCGACCGGCACCGCGTCGGGCACCCTGCACCTGCGCGGGCTCGACTCGCGCATCACCGCGCTCATCGAGGCGTCCCAGCCGTCGCTCGACTACCCGCGCTTCGACTGGCTGCGCCGTGCCGCTCTGTCGGACGCGATCGAGTGGGATCGGGAGTTCGGCCAGGTTCGGGATGTCTCGCACCTCGGCATCGAGCGAAACCTGCTGCGCTACCGGCCGGTCGAGGTCGGCCTTCGCGCCACCGCGGGCGCCGAACTGCAGCAGGTGCTCCGCGTCTCGATCGCCGCGATCCGGGCCGCGGGTGCGACCGTGCTGTCGGTCGCGGCCGGCCTCCCGCCCGCCGTGCGACGGGGACTCGTGGAGGCGGGCATCACCGTGTTCGTCGAGAGCGACGACGAGTGGACGGCGCGCATCGTGGGCGGGCCGGAGGCCGCGGCATCCCGGCCACCGAGGGTGCGCCTGATCGGTCCCCGTGCTGAGACCGCGGTGCTGCACACCGCACTCGCGCGGGCCGTCGGCGGCGACCCCGATCTCGCGATCTACGCCGCAGACGTGACGACCGCGGGGCGGCTCGAGCTGCTGCCGTTCCTGCACGAGCAGGCCATCGCGATCACCGCGCACCGCTTCGGCAACCCCGACGACTGGTCGCAGACGGTGATCTGACCGCGGTGCCGGTCGGCCGAGCGGCGCTCGGGTTGTGCGACCGCGCGCGCAAGGTCGGAACTTTTCGGGGACACGCCGGTGGGGGCGCTGCCGGGCGGCGTGCCGGGCAGGAGTTCCGACCTTGCGCGAGGCGTACGGCTATCGGAGGCGGCGGCTCTCATCTGCGTGCGATGGCAGGCGGTGGCGGGCGGCGATGGCTCGCTGCCGTCGTCGCCTGCGGCCCGACGCGCGCTGCCCGAAACGCCGGTGGGGGCGGATGCCGCGGCATCCGCCCCCACCGGCGTCAGGGTCAGTCCTGGTGCGTCTCGCGGTACTCGCGGCGCGTCATGCCGGGCTCCACGTCCTCCTCGGCGTCGCCGGCCGGCTCCTCGTCGCGGGCCGTCGGGCCGACGAGCGCGCCCGCCTCGGCGGCGGCGAGGGCCGCTTCGGCCTCGAGGGAGGCGGCATCCTTCTCGGCATGCCGCTGCTCGTCGTGGGCCTCCTGCAGCGCCGACTTCTGGCGCAGCGGCGGCGTGCGGAAGAACAGCGTCAGCACGAACGCGATGAGCACCACGAACATGGCGACCCAGTAGACGAGCACGGTCGACTGGTTGAACGCGGTCAGCAGCGGCTTCGACAGACGCGGGTCGGCGCCGTTGAGGAACGCGGTGTCGTCCATCGTCGAGTTGTCGAACGACGATCCCGACGACGAGCTGGCGTTGTCGATGATCGTCGGCACGATCGTGTCGACGAACGACTGGCGGGCGGTGGCGTCCGAGAAGTCGAGCGTCACGGTGCCGTCGGAGGCCACCTTCGCGACCGGCAGCTCCTGCTGGATCTGTGCGGCGGCGGAGGTGATCGCCTGCGCCTGGGCGGCGGCGGTCGCCTGCGCCTGCGCGGAGGCGGGGATGGCGCCGGCGGCGACCTGCTGCGCGACGACGGACGCCGCTGCGGCCTTGGCCTGGTTCACGCCGTCCTGCGCCTGGGTCAGCGCGCCGTCGGTCACCTTCGAGACGATCGGGTCGTAGACCTTCGTCATGATGCCCTGGTTCTCGGGAGCCTGCGCGACCGTCGGGTCGAGCGCGGCGTCGAGCGCGGCGGTCAGCGTCGCCTTGTCGGTGAAGTTGGTCTGCAGGTTCGCCGGCATGACCGTGAACAGCAGCGACAGCAGCACGGCGGTGCCGAGGGTTCCACCGATCTGGCGGAAGAACGTCGACGCCGACGTCGCCACACCCATGTCGCGCAGTCCGACCGAGTTCTGCGACGCGATCGTGAGCGTCTGCATCAGCTGGCCGAGGCCGAGGCCGATCAGCAGCATGGATCCCGCGATCTGCCAGTACGACGTGTCGTACTTCATGAGCGTCAGCGTGAAGAAGCCCGCCGCCATGAAGAACGTGCCGATCGTCGGGAAGATGCGGTAGCGACCGGTGCGGGAGATGATCTGGCCGCTCGCGATCGAGGAGATCATGAGGCCGAGGATCATCGGCAGCAGCTGGAAACCGCTCTCGGTCGGCGAGGAGCCGAGCACGAGCTGCAGATAGAGCGGCAGGGTCAGCATCGCGCCGAACATGCCGAAGCCGACGAAGACGCCGATCACGGTCGCCATCGAGAAGGTCGACGAGCGGAAGAGCTTCAGCGGGATGAGCGCGTCATCCTTCATGATGCTCTCCACGATGATGAAGGCGATGATGCCGAGGCCGCCGACCACGTAGCAAGCGATCGAGATGGGCGAGCTCCAACCCCAGTCGCGACCCTGCTCGGCCACGAGCAGCAGCGGCACGAGCGCGATGATGACGGTGGCCGCACCGAACCAGTCGATGCGCACCGAATGCCGCGGCTGGCGGGGGATGTGCAGGAAGCGCATCACGATCGCGAGGGCGATGATGCCGATCGGCACGTTGATGAGGAACACCCAGCGCCATCCGGCGATGAACAGGATCTCGGATGCCCCGGCGAACAGTCCGCCCACGAGCGGGCCGATGACCGACGAGATGCCGAAGACGGCGAGGAAGTAGCCCTGGTACTTCGCGCGCTCACGGGGCGCGAGGATGTCGCCCATGATCGCGAGCGGCATCGACATGAGGCCACCGGCGCCGAGTCCCTGGATCGCGCGGAATGCAGCCAGCTCGATCATCGACGACGAGAAGCTCGCCGCGACGGATCCGATGATGAAGACCACGATCGCGAAGATGAACAGCGGCCGGCGGCCGAAGATGTCGGACAGCTTGCCGTAGATGGGCGTTGCGATCGTCGACAGGATCAGGTAGGCGGTGGTCACCCACGCCTGCTGGCTGAGCCCGTTCAGGTCGTCGCCGATCGTGCGGATCGCGGTTCCCACGATCGTCTGGTCGAGAGCGGACAGGAACATTCCGGCCATGAGCCCGAAGATCACGAAGAGGATCTGCCGGTGGGTCATCACCGGGTTGCTCTTGGTGACCAGGCTCTTCACAGCGACGTCAGTCATGTTTCCTCAGGGGAGAGAAGGGAAGTGGGGTGCAACGGCCGAAGAGATCGGGCGGGCGCGTCAGTGGCGCCCGATTCGTTGTGTCAGGTCAACGATAATACGCGTAACATCCGCACCTCCACGACCGGCATAGCGAACTCACGGGGAACGACGCAAGGACTGGATGCCGCGGCATCCGCTCTTCTCGCACCGATACTGCGCCACCGCCCGGCTCCGTGAGACAATGCGGGTGGCGTGCCCGGAACGTCGGCTTCTTGCTCCGCCGGGCCTCTGGACAGCGTCCGCCGCCCCCTCACAAGGAGCACAATGACGCACCCGACCGGTTCCACCCGCATCGCCCAGCACCGCACCTACCTGATGTGCAAGCCCACCCATTTCACGGTGAGCTACCGCATCAACCCGTGGATGGAGCCCGCCAACCCCACCGACACGCAGCTCGCCGTCGACCAGTGGCAGGCGCTCTACGACACCTACCTCGACCTCGGTCACGAGGTGCAGCTCATCGACCCGGTCGAGGGACTGCCCGACATGGTCTACACCGCCAACGGCGGCTTCGTGATCGACGGTGTCGCCTACGGCCCGAAGTTCCGCTTCGCCGAGCGCGCCGGCGAGGAGCAGCCGTTCATGACCTGGTTCCGCGAGAACGGCCTCACTGTCGTCGAGCCGCGCGAGACGAACGAGGGCGAGGGCGACTTCCTGCTGGCGGGAGACATCATCCTCGCCGGCACCGGCTTCCGCTCCACCGGTGACAGCCACCGCGAGGTCGCCGAGGTGTTCGACCGCGAGGTCGTCTCGCTGACCCTCACCGACCCGCGGTTCTACCACCTCGACACGGCGATCTCGGTGCTCGACCCGGTGCAGGGTCCCGGCGGCGTCGAGCGCGCGAACATCGCCTACCTGCCCACCGCGTTCGACGCGGCATCCCGTGCGACCCTGCAGCGCCTCTTCCCCGAGGCGATCGAGGTGTCGGATGCCGACGGCGCGGTCTTCGGCCTGAACTCCGCCTCCGACGGTCGCAACGTGTTCATCTCTCCGCGGGCGACCGGCTTCGAGGCGCAGCTGCGCGAGCGCGGCTACAACCCGGTGCTCGTCGACCTGTCCGAGCTGCTGCTCGGCGGCGGCGGCATCAAGTGCTGCACGCTCGAGATCCGGAGGAGCGCATGAGCGACCTCACGACCGACGCGCTGACCGCGGGCTACATCGCCCACGAGGACGAGCACCTCGCCCACAACTACCACCCGCTGCCGGTGGTCGTCGCCCGTGCTGAGGGCTCCTGGGTGACGGATGTCGAGGGCCGCCGCTACCTCGACCTGCTCTCCGCCTACTCGGCCGTCAACTTCGGACACCTGCACCCGGCGATCACCGCCGCCCTCACCGAGCAGCTCTCACGGGTCGCTCTCACGAGCCGGGCGTTCCACAACGACCAGCTCGGCGCGTTCGCCGCGGCCCTCGCCGAGCTGTGCGGCAAGGATCTCGTGCTGCCGATGAACACGGGCGCCGAGGCCGTCGAGACGGGCATCAAGGTCGCCCGCGCCTGGGCGTACCGGGTGAAGGGCGTGCCGGCGGGCGCGGCCGAGATCATCGTCGCGCACGACAACTTCCACGGCCGCACGACCACGATCGTCGGGTTCTCCACCGACGAGTCGGCCCGGGATGGCTTCGGGCCGTTCACCCCCGGCTTCGTGGGCGTGCCGTACGGCGACGCGGCGGCGATCGATGCGGCGATCGGCGAGAACACCGCCGCCGTGCTGATCGAGCCGATCCAGGGCGAGGCGGGGGTCATCCTCCCGCCCGAGGGCTACCTGCGGGCGGTGCGGGAGATCTGCACCCGCCGGGGCGTGCTGTTCATCGCTGACGAGATCCAGTCGGGCCTCGGCCGGGTCGGCACCACCTTCGCCTGCGATCGCGAGGACGTGGTGCCCGACGTGTACCTGCTCGGCAAGGCGCTGGGAGGGGGCATCCTGCCCGTCTCCGCCGTCGTCGCCGACCGTGACGTGCTCGGGGTCATCCGCCCCGGTGAGCACGGCTCGACCTTCGGCGGCAACCCGCTCGCGGCGGCGGTGGGCCTGCGGGTCGTCGAGATGCTGGCGTCGGGAGAGTTCCAGCAGCGCGCGCTCGCACTCGGCGAGCACCTGCGCGCCCGGCTCGACGACCTCATCGGGCACGGCGTCGTCGCGGTCCGCAGCGCCGGGCTCTGGGCCGGCATCGACATCGATCCCGTCGTCGGCACCGGACGCGAGATCGCCGAGCGCCTGCTCGCGCGCGGCGTGCTCGTGAAGGACACGCACGGCCAGACCATCCGCATCGCGCCACCGCTCGTCGTGCGCGCGACCGAGCTCGACTGGGCCATCGAACAGCTGAAGGTCGTGCTCGCGGGCTGAGCCCTCGCCGCTGTGCGGGCGGCGGCCGTGCGGTCCGGGCGCCCCTCGCCCGGGCGCCGCGGTCATGCGCTCCGCCGGCCGCAGCGTGGCATCGGCACCGTGCCCGACCACCGCCGCGCTGCACCCGCGCCTTGCCGACGCGCCGCGGCATCCGGTATACGGAAGACGGACGAGAGGATCGCACCATGACCGTCGATGCGAGTGCGGGCGCCCGCCCCGAGGTCTCCGCCGCCGAGGCGGCCGCCGTCGCCCGCGAGCTGTGGGGGCTCGACGGCGAGGTGCGCGAGCTCGGCAGCCAGCAGGATCGCAACTATCGGGTGGATGCCGCATCCGGCCGTGTCGTCGTGAAGATCGCGCATGCGGCGACCGACCGCCGCGACCTCGAGGCCCAGCACGAGGCGCTCCGGCTGCTGCGCCGGGCGGGGCTGCGGGTGGCGTCCGCGGTGGCGGCGCGGGACGGCGAGCACATCGTGCCCGTCGGCTTCGCCGGAGGACCTCACCTCGTGCGCGTGCTCGAGTACGTCGACGGCGAACCGCTCATCGAGACGGCCGGCTACGGCGAGGCCGAGGCCGCTCTCGTCGGCGACACCGCCGGGCGCGTCGCCGCGGCGCTTGCGGCGCTCGACGTCGAGCCGGCGGCGCACGCGTCGCAGTGGGACATCCGCGAGGGTGCCCGGGTCGTCGACGACCTGATCGACGCGGTCACCGACCCCGGCCGCCGGGCGCTGGTGCGCGCGGCGACCGACAGCGCCGCCGCCCGCGTCGCGGCGCTCGCCGACCTGCTGCCCCCGCAGCCCATCCACGCCGACGTCACCGACGACAACCTCGTGCGGGACTCCGACGGCCGGGTCGGGGTCATCGACTTCGGCGACCTCATGGTCACGTGGCGCGTGGCCGAGCTCGTCGCGGCATCCGCCTGCGCCTACATGCGCGACGATCCCGACGCGCTGTTCCTCGCGACCGTGCGCGGGTTCGCCGCCCATGTCGCCCTCACAGACGCCGAACTCGACGCGCTCTGGCCGCTCGTCGTGCTGCGCTGCGCCGTGCTCGTGGTCAGCGGCGAGCACCAGGTCGCCCTCGACGGCGACAACGACTACGCCGACGAGCGCCGCGGCGCAGAGTGGCGCGCGTTCGCCGCGGCGGCGGCGCGCGACGCGGGCGAGATGGCGTACCTCGTCCGCGCGGTCGCGCGCGGGCTCGACGATCCCCGAGCGGATGCCAGGGCCACCCTGCTGCCCGCGGGGATCGCCGCGGCATCCGTCGATCTCTCCGTCACGAGCGACGCGCTGGCAGCGGGGGACTGGCTCGAACCGGGAATCGAGGAGCGCGTGCTGCGCGCCGCCGGTGGGCTCGCGCACACGCGCTGGGGCGAGTTCCGGCTGACGCGCACGCGGCTGCTCGCCCCCCGCGGTAGGGCGGCGACCCGGGCGCTGGGTGTCGACCTCGTGGCTCCCGAGGGCTGCACGCTCGCCGCCCCGTTCGCGGGACGTGTCGTCGCGACCCGCACCGGGCTGGCGCTGCACGGCGACGACGCCACCCTCTGGGTGGACGGGGTCGCACCGTTCGTCCTCGGCGAGGTCGCGCCGGGTGCCCGGCTCGGCGACGCATCCCGGGGGGACGTCGTGCACGTGCAGCTCGGGCCCGCCGACGATCGCCGTCCGCCCGCGTGCGTCACCCCGCGGCTCGCGGACCTCTGGCGCCGCATCAGCCCCGACCCGTCGCGCGTGCTCGGGGTGGCGGCATCCGCGCCGGTCATCGCGCCCGCCGACACTCTCGCCCGCCGCGACGCTCACGTCGCCGCAGCGCAGGAGCACTACTACTCGCGCCCGCCGCAGATCGAACGCGGCTGGCGCGAGCACCTCATCGACACCGAGGCGCAGACCTACGTCGACGTCGTCAACAACGTCACGATCGCGGGCCACGCCCACCCCGGCATCGTCGATGCCGCCGCGCGGCAGTGGACGCTGCTGAACACGAACTCGCGCTTCCACTACGCGGCGATCGCCGAGCTGTCCGAGCGTCTCGCCGCCCTCGCGCCCGCCGGGCTCGACCGGGTGTTCCTCGTCAACAGCGGCAGCGAAGCGGTCGATCTCGCGCTGCGGCTCGCGTTCACCGCCACCGGGCGCGGACGCATCCTTGCGGCGCGAGAGGCGTACCACGGGTGGACGATCGGCTCCGACGCCGTCTCGACCTCGATCGGCGACAACCCGCGCGCCCTCGAGACGCGACCCGACTGGGTCGAACTGCTCGACGCCCCCAACCCGGTGCGCGGCACGCATCGCGGGCGAGGATCGGCGGCCGCCTATCTCGCCGACGTCGACGCCCGCCTCGACGCGCTCGGCGCCGACGGACGCGCACAGCTCGCCGGGGTCGTCATCGAGCCGATCTTCGGCAACGGTGGCGGCGTGCTGCTGCCCGACGGCTACCTCGCGGGCCTCTACGAACGGGTGCGGGCGCTCGGCGGGGTGTGCATCTCCGACGAGGTGCAGGTGGGCTACGGGCGGCTCGGCGCGCACTTCTGGGGTTTCGAGCAGCAGGGCGCCGTGCCCGACGTGATCGCGGTGGCGAAGGCCATGGGCAACGGCCAGCCGCTCGGGGCTGTCATCACGACCGCCGCGATCGCCGAGGCGTTCGAGCAGGAGGGCAGCTTCTTCTCCTCCGCCGGCGGCAGTCCGGTGAGTGCGCGGGTCGGCGTCGCCGTGCTCGATGCGCTCCGCGACGACGACCTGCAGGGCAACGCGCAGCGGGTCGGCGCGCTGTTCGGTGACGCGCTGCGGGCCCTGGGGACGCGGCATCCGTCGATCGGTGCGGTGCACGGCATGGGCCTCTACCTCGGGGTCGAACTCGTCGTCGACGCCGACCTGACTCCCGCCCCCGAGCTCGCGCGGCGCGTGTGCGACCTGCTGCTCGACGACGGATGCATCGTGCAGCCCACCGGCGACCACAAGAACGTGCTGAAGATCAAGCCGCCGCTGTGCATCACGGCCGAGTCGGTCGCGTGGGTGGTCGCCGCGCTCGACCGCGCCCTCGCCGCCGCGTAGCGCGCGTCGCCCTCGCTCGCCGCCGCCGCGTAGCGCGCGCCCGCCCTCTCGCCGCCGCCCCGCCCCCGCCCTCACTCCCGCCCTCACTTCCGCCGAATCAACACTTCGCCGCCGAGTCACCCCGTTCCCGACGTCGGCGGGGCGTGGATTCGGCGGCGGGGCGTGGATTCGGCGAAGGGGGAGGGGGAGAGGGGGGAGAGGAAAGGGGGAGGGGGAAGGGGGGGAAGGGCGAGACGGGCGCGCTACGCCACCTGCACCTGGATCGTGTGCCAGCCGGTCGCGCCGTCGGGCGCGGGGGGCGCCTCGGTGACGGTCTGCACTTCACCGGTCGCGCTCGTCGCGCGGCAGCGCACCGTGTGAGAGCCGGATGCCGCGGCCCACGGCACGCTCCACTGCACCCACGTGTCGGCGCTGATCGCCGAGGCGAGGGTCGCGGGGGTCCACGGTCCGTCGTCGACCTGCACCTCGACCCCCTTCACGCCGACGTGCTGCTGCCAGGCCACCCCCGCGATGACGGTCTCGCCCGCCGTCACCTGCGCGCCCGCGCGGGGCACGTCGATGCGGGACTCGAGCTTCACCGGGCCGTGGTCCGACCATCCCCGGTCGGTCCAGTAGGCGGTGGCGTCGGCGAACCGTGTGACCTCGAGGTCGGTGACCCACTTGGTCGCCGACACGTAGCCATAGAGGCCGGGCACCACCATCCGCACCGGGAACCCGTGCTCGATCGGCAACGGTTCGCCGTTCATCGCGACGGCGAGGATCGCCTCGCGGTTCGGGTCGGTGAGCGTCTCGAGCGGGGTCGAGGCGGTGAAGCCGTCGACCGACATCGACAGCACCATGTCGGCGCTCGACTGGGGCTTCGCGCGGGCGAGCAGCTCGCGGATCGGATATCCGAGCCACACGGCGTTGCCGATGAGGTCGCCGCCTACCTCGTTCGAGACGCAGGTGAGGGTCGCGACGCTCTCGGCGAGCGGGAGCGCGAGCAGCTCGTCCCAGGTGATGACGACCTCCTGGTCGACGAGTCCGTGGATGCGCAGCTGCCACGTCGACGGATCGACCTGCGGCACGACGAGCGCCGTGTCGATGCGGTAGAAGTCGGCGTTCGGCGTGATGACGGGGGACAGGCCCGACAGTCCGAGCTCGGCGCCCGCGGGGACGGCCACGGTCGAGACAGGTGTGGGGAGCGTGATCGCCCGCCGCACGGCGGTGACCGCGCGGCTGCCGGCCTGAACGGCCACGCTTCCGAGCAGGGCGGCGAGGCCGACGACGGCGGTCGCGCCGCTCCAGACGAGGAAGTCGCGACGCGTCGGCAGCGGGCCCTCGAGCGGGGGGATGCCGCGGGGGATCCGCGCGACCAGCAGCCGCAGGGCGATCACGCCCACGGCCCCGGCGACGGCCGACGGCAGGAAGGAGAGGGTCGCGGCATCCGCTCTCGTCATGGCGGCCGCGATGCCGGCGAGTCCGGCGAGACCGAACAGCGCCTGCCCGACCCCGCGCCAGCGCAGCTCGAGCACCCCGGCGGCGGCCGCGACGATCGCGGCGACGATGCCGACGAGCGTGAGCAGTGCCGCCTTGTCGCCGGTGCCGAACAACGAGATCGTGGCGTCCTTCGCCCACGGCGGCGCGATGTCGATGAGGAACGACCCGACGGCGGCGAACGGGCTCGCACCGGGCGCCGCGAGTCCCGCGACGAGCTCGCCGACACCGGATGCCGCCACTCCCGCGACGACCCCCGCGAGCGCCGCCCGTGCGGCCTCGCCGCGTCGTGCCGCGTGGGGGGATTCGCTCACGCGCCGAGCCTACGACCGCCGCCACGGTGCACGGCCCGGATCGCGCGGATGCTGGCGGAACGCGCAGGTTGCGCCGCGGCATCCGCCCGTGTCGGCACCGCCGTGCATCGGTAACACTCGCGCAACATGCCCCCGACTAGGGTGAGTGCATGGGCGACCTGTTCGACGGCTACGGCTCCACTCTCGCCCCGCGAAAGACGTCGCAGGGCCTCCCCGCGTTCGACGAGATGTTCGGCCACCCCGAGCACACCGGCGACGCCGTGGCTTCGCGGCAGACCTACCGGGAGCTGCACCAGGCACTGGCGCGCATGACGCAGGACGAGCTGCGCGGACGCACCGAGTCGCTCGCGAACTCGTACCTCGCGCAGGGTGTCACCTTCGACTTCGCGGGCGAGGAGCGGCCCTTCCCGCTCGACGCCGTGCCGCGGGTCATCGACTACGCGGAGTGGTCGGAGATCGAAGCGGGCGTGAAGCAGCGCGTGCGGGCGCTGGAGGCGTTCCTCGACGACGCCTACGGCCGGCAGAACTGCGTGCGCGACGGGGTGATCCCGGCGAAGCTCATCGCCTCGAGCCAGTACTTCTATCGGCAGGCCTATGGCATCCACGCCGCGAACGGCGTGCGCATCCAGGTCTCGGGCATCGACCTCATCCGCGACGAGAACGGCAAGATGCGCGTGCTCGAGGACAACGTGCGGGTGCCGTCGGGCGTCAGCTACGTCATCTCGAACCGTCGGGTCATGGCGCAGACCCTGCCGGAGCTGTTCGTGTCGATGCGTGTGCGCCCGGTGGGCGACTACCCGAACCGGCTGCTGGCGGCACTGCGCGCCTCGGCGCCCGCCGGTATCGAGGACCCCAACGTGGTCGTGCTGACCCCGGGTGTGTACAACTCGGCCTACTTCGAGCACACGCTGCTCGCCCGCCTCATGGGAGTCGAGCTCGTCGAGGGCCGTGACCTGCAGTGCATCGGCGGCAAGGTGTTCATGCGCACGACCCGCGGCGCCCGTCGGGTCGACGTGATCTACCGCCGCGTCGACGACGACTTCCTCGACCCGCTGCAGTTCCGCGCCGACTCGATGCTGGGCGCACCCGGCCTCATGCTGGCGGCCCGCCTGGGCAACGTGACGATCGCGAACGCGGTCGGCAACGGCGTCGCCGACGACAAGCTGCTCTACACCTACACGCCGGACCTCATCCGCTACTACCTGTCCGAGGAGCCGCTGCTCCCGATCGTCGACACGTGGCGGCTCGAGGACGCGGGAGCGCTCGAAGAGGTGCTCGACCGGCTCGACGAGCTCGTGGTCAAGCCCGTCGACGGGTCCGGCGGCAAGGGGCTCGTCGTCGGGCCGGATGCCTCGAAGGCCCAGCTCGAGACGCTGCGCAAGACCCTCATCGCCGACCCGCGCGGCTGGATCGCGCAGCCGGTCGTGATGCTCTCGACCATCCCGACGCTCGTGGAGGACGGCATGCGCCCCCGCCACGCCGACCTGCGCCCGTTCGCCGTCAACGACGGTGACGACATCTGGGTGCTCCCCGGCGGTCTCACCCGCGTGGCGCTGCCCGAAGGCCAGCTCGTCGTCAACTCCAGCCAGGGCGGCGGATCGAAGGACACCTGGGTCGTCGGCGGAGCCGCACCCTCCCACGTCGAGTACGGCCAGGGCCAGGGGCTCGCGGGCCTCGTCGCCGATCAGGCGTCGACCGTCACGCAGGCGCTGCCGGTGATCCCGACGGATGCCGCGGGTCGCGCCGTCGCGCCGAGCGTGAGCGTGGCGAGCGCACCGAGCAGCGCGGCATCCGCTCCCGAGAACGGCCCCGAGGTCACCCACTCGCCCCAGGACCGCCCGCGCACCACGCAGGAGCAGCAGGAGCAACAGCAGCAGGCGCGCGCCTGCGCCGAAGGGGGCGCGTCATGCTGCTGAGCCGCATCGCCGAGAGCCTGTTCTGGATCGGCCGCTACGTCGAACGCGCCGACGGCACCGCGCGCATCCTCGACGTGCACCTGCAGCTGCTGCTCGAGGATCCCTGGATCGACGAGGACACCGCCTGCCGGTCGCTGCTGGCCGTGATGGGCTCGTTCCCCGCCGACACCGCCGCGCCCGTCACCCGCGAGGACGTGCTCGCCCGCCTCGCCGTCGACCGGGCCAACCCGTCGAGCATCGTCTATTCGCTCAACGCGGCGCGCGAGAACGCCCGACGCGCACGCGAGATCGTCTCGACCGAGCTGTGGGAGTGCCTCAACACCACCAATGCCCGGATGCCGCGGCGGCTGCAGACCGAGAAGGTGCACGAGTTCTTCCAGTGGGTGCGCGAGCGCTCGGCGCTCGCCGTGGGCGTCGTCGACTCCTCGACGAGCCGCGATGAGGCGTGGCAGTTCTTCACGCTGGGTCGCAGCATCGAACGCGCCGACATGACCGCGCGGCTGCTCGCGACCCGGTCGCTGACCGAGGCGTCGGGTCCGTCCTGGACGACCATCCTGCGCTCCTGCGGCGCCTACGAGGCCTACCTGCGCACCTACCGCGGCATGCCGAGCGCCCGCAATGCGGCCGAGTTCCTGCTGCTCGACCGGCTCTTCCCGCGATCGATCATCTACTCGATCCTGCGCGCCGAGGAGTGCGTCAGCGCGATCGACCCGCGCGAGGACCGCGTCGGCGTCTCGAACCCCGTGCTGCGGGCTCTCGGACGCATCCGCAACGACCTCGAGTACAGCCCCATCGCCGAGATCCTCGCCGAGCTACCCGAGCACATGCGGGGAGTGCAGCGGGTCACCCGCGAGGCATCCGACGCGATCCGCCAGCGCTTCTTCCCGACGCAGGCCGAGCCCAGCTGGATCGGAGACACCCCGTGAAGCGCCTACGCATCGAGCACATCACCGGCTTCAGCTACGGCGGCGAGGTCGCCGCGTCGTACAACGAGGCCCGCATGCTCCCCGGCACGACCGACAGTCAGTTCGTGCTGAGCTCGTCGCTGGAGATCGACCCCGCGACATCCATCAACTCGTACATCGACTACTTCGGCACGCGGGTGTCGAGCTTCGACGTGCAGTCGCGGCATCCGTCTCTGCGGGTCACCGCCCGCTCGCTCGTCGAGGTGCGTCCCCGCCCGATCGAGCACGCGGGCATCACGTGGGAGCGCCTGCACGTCGAGGCGTCGCGGCAGATCGAGACGGTCGAGCAGCTCACCGTGACAGACCGCACCCGGCCCCACCCCGAGGTGGCCGAGATCGCGGCCACCATCGCCGGCCGCCACGACGACCCGGGCGAGGCCGCGCACGAGATCACCGCGGCCATCGGCGACGCCGTCGAGTACGTCTACGGCGTGACCGGCGTGCACTCCACGGCCGCCGACGCGTGGGTCGCACGCAAGGGCGTCTGCCAGGACATGGCCCACATCGCGATCGGAGCCCTGCGGTCGGTGGGTAT
Organism: Microbacterium sp. 71-23; assembly: GCF_001897265.1. Taxonomy (NCBI): domain Bacteria; kingdom Bacillati; phylum Actinomycetota; class Actinomycetes; order Micrococcales; family Microbacteriaceae; genus Microbacterium; species Microbacterium sp. 71-23. The sequence goes on along the minus strand of NZ_MKSL01000008.1, from coordinate 21,397 downwards.
TCCCGCGCGGTACGTGTCGGGCTACCTGCACCCCAAAGCCAACGCCGAGATCGGCGTCGCCGTCGCCGGCGAGTCACACGCCTGGGTCGAGTGGTTCGCCGGCGACTGGCAGGGCTTCGACCCGACCAACAACATCGAGATCGGCGATCGGCACGTGCTGGTCGGCCGGGGGCGCGACTACAACGACGTGCCGCCGCTGCGAGGCGTGTACGCGGGCGGCCACGCCTCGCAGCTGTCGGTGAAGGTGACGATCACGCGCGAGGCGTGACCGGCACCTCCGCGCCCGCCTGACCGCGGGTGAGGCGGTGGAGCTGGGTGACGTGCGCCGGCTCGAGCTCCGCGAGCGTCGAGACGCCGAGCAGCTTCATGGTGCGCTCGATCTCGGTGCGCAGGATCTGGATCGTGCGGTCGACGCCCGCGCGTCCGCCGGCCATGAGGCCGTAGAGGTAGGCGCGGCCGATGAGCGTGAACCTCGCGCCGAGGGCGACGGATGCCACGATGTCCGCGCCGTTCATGATGCCCGTGTCGACCATGACGGTCGCATCGCGGCCGACCTCGCGCACGACCTGCGGCAGCAGGTGGAACGGCACGGGAGCGCGGTCGAGCTGACGGCCGCCGTGGTTGGAGAGCACGATGCCGTCGACGCCGAGGTCGACGAGGCGAACCGAGTCCTCGACGTTCTGCACGCCCTTCACGACGATCTTCCCCGGCCAGATCTCACGGATGACCGCCAGGTCGTCGTACGAGATCGTCGGGTCCATCGCCGCATTCAGCAGCTCGCCGACGGTGCCGCCCGTGGTCGACAGCGACGCGAACTCGAGCTTGGGGGTCGTGAGGAAGTCGTACCACCACCACGGGCGCGGGATCGCGTTCACGATCGTGCCGAGGGTGAGCTGCGGCGGGATCGAGAACCCGTTGCGCTTGTCGCGCAGGCGGGCGCCGGCGACCGGGGTGTCGACGGTGAACATGAGGGTGTCGAAACCGGCCTCGGCCGCGCGTCGGGCGAGGCCGTAGGAGATCTCGCGGTTGCGCATGACGTAGAGCTGGAACCAGTTGCGTCCGGTCGGGTTCGCCGCCTTCACTCCCTCGATCGAGGTGGTGCCGAGGGTCGAGAGGGTGAACGGGATGCCGGCGGCCTCGGCCGCTCCGGCGCCGGCGATCTCACCCTCGGTCTGCATCAGGCGCGTGAACCCTGTCGGGGCGATGCCGAACGGCAGGGCGGATGGCCCGCCGAGCACGTCGACCGACGTGTCGACGGACTCGGCGGGACGCAGCACCCGCGGGTGGAACTCGATGTCCTCGAAGGCCTGGCGGGCTCGGGCGAGCGAGAGCTCGCCCTCGGCCGCGCCGTCGGTGTAGTCGAAGGCGGCCTTCGGGGTGCGGCGCTTCGCGATCGTGCGCAGATCCGCGATCGTGAGCGCGGACTCGAGCCGACGCTTCTTGAGGTCGAAGGACGGCTTCTTGAACTGCATCAGTTCGAGCAGCTCGGCCGGGTTGGGAAGCTGACGCTGAACCATGTCTCTCCTCAGGAGGTCGCGGTCGGGGTGTAACGAAGCGGCGCATGGGTGCGCCGTACGAGGTCGCGGAGCGCCTCGAGGGAGCCGGCGGCGAAGCCCGCCGCGCGGGCCTGCACGAGAACGTTACCGAGCGCGGTGGCCTCGACGGGACCCGCCTCGACGACGAGTCCCGACCGGTCCGCCGTGCGCTGGCACAGCAGGGTGTTCAGGGCGCCGCCGCCGACGATGTGGATCGTCGCGACATCGACCCCCGCGAGCTGCGCGGCGGTGTGCACGTTGCGCGCGAACGCGTCGGCGAGCGACTCGACGATCGCGCGGGCGTACTCGGCGCGGGTGCGCGGCGGTCGCACGCCGTGCTCGTCGCACCACGCGTCGATTCGGCCGGGCATGTCGCCGGGGCGCAGGAACCGCGGGTCGTCGACGTCGAAGACCGGCACGGATGCCGCGGGCACCTCGGCGGCCGAGTCGAGCAGCGTCGGCAGGTCGATCGCATGACCCTCCTTCGCCTCCCAGCCGCGCACGGTCTCGCTGAGGATCCACAGGCCCATCACGTTGTGCAGGAACCGCACGCGGGAGTCCACGCCGCCCTCGTTCGTGAAGCCGGCCTCCCGGGCGGCGTCGGTGACCACCGGCGAGGGAAGCTCGAGGCCCACCAGACCCCACGTGCCGCACGAGATGTAGGCGGATGCCGCGGCATCCGCCATCGGCACCGCGACCACCGCCGAGGCGGTGTCGTGCGAGCCGATCGCCGTGACCGGCACCGCGCCGGGCGCACCGATCTCGACCCGCACCTCGTCCAGCAGCACGCCGTAGCTCTCGCCCGGGGCGATGAGCGGCGCGAGCAGCGAGCGGCGCAGCCCGAGACGGTCGAACAGGTCGTCGTCGAGACGCTGGTCGTCGACCCGCAGGAGCCCGGTGGTCGATGCGTTCGTCAGCTCGGTGCGGGCCTGGCCGGTCAGCCAGTACGCGACGAGATCGGGGATGAGCAGCGCGGTGTCGGCGAGGTCGAGCACGTCGCGGCGCTCCGCGGCGAACTGGTAGAGCGTGTTGAACGGCAGGAACTGCAGGCCGTTGCGGCGATAGAGATCGGGATGCCGCATCCGGCTGTGCACACTGAGCACCCCGCGTGCGGTGCGCTCGTCGCGGTAGTGGTACGGGTTGCCGAGCAGCACGCCGTTGCGCAGCAGACCGTAGTCGACCGCCCAGGAGTCGATGCCGATGGAGGCGATGCCCGGCGCCTGCCGGAACGCATCGCCGAGGCCGCGCACGGCCGCCCCGTACAGCCCGAGCACGTCCCAGTGCAGCCCGTCGGGCGTGCGCACCGGGGTGTTCGGGAAGCGCGCCACGGTCTCGGCCCGCAGCTCGCTCCCGCTCACGTGCGCGAGCACGACCCGGCCGCTCGTGGCGCCGAGGTCGATGGCGGCGACGTGGCCGCCGGAGACCGCTGACGTCATCGCAGGAACGCCGCGGCGACGCCCGAGTCGACGGGGATGTGGAGACCGGTGGTGCGGCTGAGTTCGGGGCCGGTGAGCACGTACACCGCGTCGGCGACGTTCTCGGGCACGACCTCGCGCTTGAGGATCGTGCGGTTCGCGTAGAACTGGCCGAGGTCCTCCTCCTTGACCCCGTAGGTCGCGGCGCGGTTGGCGCCCCAGCCCGAGGCGAAGATGCCGGAGCCGCGCACGACGCCGTCGGGGTTGATGCCGTTGACCCGCACGCCGTGCTCGCCGAGCTCGACGGCGAGCAGGCGCACCTGGTGGGCCTGGTCGGCCTTGGTCGCCGAGTAGGCGATGTTGTTCGGACCGGCGAACACGCTGTTCTTCGAGGAGATGTAGATGATGTCGCCGCCGAGCTTCTGGTCGATGAGCGCCTTCGCGGCCGCCTTCGACACGAGGAACGAGCCCTTGGCCATCACGTCGTGCTGCAGGTCCCAGTCCTTCTCGGTGGTCTCCAGCAGCGGCTTCGAGAGCGACAGGCCGGCGTTGTTGACGATGAGGTCGATGCCGCCGAAGGCGAGCACGGCGGCATCGATGGCGTCCTGCACGGCGGCGCCGTCGGCGACGTTGGCGGCGACGCCGATCGCGACATCCGATCCACCGAGCTCGGCGGCGGCGGCCTGCGCCTTCTCGAGGTCGAGGTCCGCGACCACGACGCAGGCGCCCTCGGCGGCGAGACGGGTCGCGATGGCCTTGCCGATGCCCGACGCCGCTCCCGTGACGAACGCGATGCGGCCCTGGTGGGTCTTCGGCTTCGGCAGGCGCTGCAGCTTGGCCTCCTCGAGCGCCCAGTATTCGATGCGGAACTTCTCCGCGTCGGAGATGGGGGTGTAGGTCGAGAGGGCCTCGGCGCCGCGCATCACGCCGATCGCGTTGACGTAGAACTCGCCGGCGACGCGGGCCGTCTGCTTGTTCGCTCCGTAGCTGAACATGCCGACACCCGGCACGAGCACGATGAGCGGGTCGGCGCCGCGGATGGCGGGCGACTCGGATGTCGCGTGCGCGTCGTAGTACGCCTGGTAGTCGGCGCGGTACTCGACGTGCAGCTCGGCGAGGCGGGCCAGCTGCTCCTCGAGCGTCGCGGTGGCCGGAAGGTCAAGCACGAGCGGCTTGACCTTCGTGCGCAGGAAGTGGTCGGGGCAGCTCGTGCCGAGACCGGCGAGGGGGAGGAGCTTCTCGCGCGAGAGGAAGTCGAGCACCGGCTCGCTGTCGGTGAAGTGGCCGACGACGACCCGGTCGGTCGAGGCGAGGCCGCGGATGGTCGGGGCGAGGGCGGCGGCGCGCGCGCGGCGCTCGGCCTCCGGCAGCGGCTCGTAGCCGGGGACGACGGCTCCGAACGGCTCCGCGGCACCGTGCTCGGCGATGTAGGCGGCCGCGGTGTCGATGATCCACAGCGAGTTGCGCTCGGCCTCGTCGGAGGTCTCGCCCCACGCGGTGATGCCGTGGCCGCCGAGGATCGTGCCGATGGCCTGCGGGTTCTCGGCCTTGATGGCGGCGATGTCGAGTCCGAGCTGGAAGCCGGGGCGGCGCCACGGCACCCAGACGACCTTGTCGCCGAAGATCTTCTCGGTCAGGGCGGGTCCGTCGGCGGACGTTGCGATCGCGATGCCCGAGTCGGGGTGCAGGTGGTCGACGTGCGGGGCGTCGACGAGGCCGTGCATCGCGGTGTCGATCGACGGGGCCGCGCCGCCCTTGCCGTGCAGGCAGTAGTCGAAGGCCGCGACCATCTCGTCCTCGCGGTCGATGCCCGGGTAGACCTCGGTGAGCGCGCGCATGCGGTCAAGACGCAGCACGGCGAGACCGGACTCGGTGAGCGTGCCGAGATCGCCGCCGGATCCCTTCACCCACAGCAGCTCGACGGGCTCGCCGGTGACGGGGTCTGTCGCCGTGCCTTTGGCGGACGTGTTGCCGCCCGCGTAGTTCGTGTTCTTGGGGTCGGCGCCCAGACGGTTGCTGCGGGCGATGAGCTCGGATGCGGCGGAGTTCGACATTCGGTGATCCTGTTCGTGTTCTCTTCTGTGAGATCAAACAAAAGATAACAAAATCAGACGATCTGCACCAGAGGGCGATACGGATCGAGACGGGTGTCGTCCGCGGCGAGATCGGTCACGAGCAGATCGATCTGCGACCAGTCGAGCGCGGACGCCAGCGCACGATCGCCGAGCTTGGAGGAGTCGATCAGCAGCACCGTCTCATCGGCCGCCGCCGCGAACGCCGACTTCATGGCGGCCTCCTCGGCCGTCACCTCGCTCGACCCGCGCAGATCGATCGCCGCCGCCGAGGTGAAGAAGCGGGCGTAGGTCGCCGCGGCCACGGCGCGCGTCGCGAACGGACCGACGTAGCTGCCGGTGCGGTCCTCGCGCTCGCCGCCGACCAGGATCGACCTGACGCCCGCGATCTGTCGTGCCGTGGCGGCGTTCTCGACCGAGTTGCTGACGACCAGCAGATCGTCGGCCTCCGCAAGATGGGCGAGCAGCACGCCGGTCGTCGACGAGGCATCCATCGCCACCGCCCCCGAGCGGGGGACGAGCTCGGCGGCCTTGCGGGCCAGCACGGCCTTCTGAGCGCCGCGCGTGGCCCGGCGCTCTTCGAAGGGGCGGGGCGTGATCGCCGCCACCGCACCGCCGCGCACCCGGCGCACGGCGCCCTCGGCGGCGAGGTCGGCGAGGTCTCGGCGTACGGTCATCGCCGAGACACCGAGCTCGTCAGCGGCGCTCTCCAGACGGATCACGTCATCGCGATGCAGGATGGCGAGCAGAAGCGCCCGTCGTTCTTCTCCGAGCAATCCAGCCATGGGGCCTGAGCGTATCGGTTCGGTGTGGTGCGCCGGGGAGACCGCGATCGGCGGTGCGATCTCCCCGACGGGTCTGGGTGGGTCAGGCGCCCCAGCCGGCCTGCACGCCGCCGACGCGCTCGGCCTCGATGCGGGCCTGGTAGCCGGAGGCGAGGTAGGCGGCCATCGGGTCGGCGGGAAGCCCGCGACCCTCGCGCCACTCGGCGAGAGCCGGACGCACGTCGGTGTAGAACGCGTCCATGTAGACGGCCTGGGCGGCCAGCACATCGTTCGCGGTCTGCGCGGCGGCCAGCGCCTCACGGTCGACGAGCAGCGCACGCGCGGTCATCTCCTGCACGTTCAGCACCGAGCGGATCTGACCCAGGATCTTGTTCTCGATGTTGTGGCACTGGTCGAGCATGAAGACCACGTCGGGGTTGTCGAGCCCGCCGCCGCGGATGACCTCGCTGAGGATCCGGTAGAGCTGGAACGGGTCGGCGGCGCCCACGATCAGGTCGTCGTCGGCGTAGAAGCGGGAGTTGAAGTCGAACGACCCCAGCTTCCCGAGGCGCAGCAGCTGCATCACGATGAACTCGATGTTCGTGCCGGGCGCGTGGTGGCCCGTGTCGAGGCAGACCATCGCCTTGTCGCCGAGCGCCGCGACCTGCACGTAGGAGGTACCCCAGTCCGGGACATCCGTGTGATAGAACGCCGGCTCGAAGAACTTGTACTCCAGCACGAGACGCTGCTCGTCGCCGAGGTGGGCGTAGATCTGCTGCAGCGAGTCCTGCAGGCGGTCCTGGCGGGCGCGCATGTCGTTCTGGCCGGGGTAGTTCGAGCCCTCTGCGAGCCAGATCTTCAGGTCGCGCGACCCCGTCTCGTGCATGACGTCGATGCAGGTGAGGTGGTGGTCGATCGCCTTCCGGCGGATGCGGTCGTCCTCGTGGGTGAGGGCGCCGAACTTGTAGTCGTCGTCCTGGAAGGTGTTGGAGTTGACGGTGCCGAGGGTCACGCCCTCGGATGCCGCGTGCTCCCGCAGGGCGCTCCAGTCGTCGACGAGGTCCCACGGGATGTGCAGGGCGACGGCGGGGGCGAGGCCGGTCAGACGGTTCACCTGCGCGGCATCCGAGATCTTCTCGAACGGGTCGCGCGGGGTGCCCGGCGTCGTGAACACCTTGAAACGGGTGCCCGAGTTGCCGAACGCCCAGCTGGGCAGCTCGATGGCCTGCTTCTCGAGAGTGGAGCGGACGGCGGGAGTCAGGATGCTCACTGTGCGCGGCTTTCTGCGGTCGTAGGGACGGGCGAGGAGCCGCTCTCGGCGAGCTGGTCCTCGAGGTGGAAGATCTCGGTCAGTGCGGTCGCGGCCTGGTCGGGCCGCCCGTCGAGACCGAGGAAGAAGGGGGCCATCTCCGCTTCCCAGCGGGTGGCGATCTCGGATGCCGCGAGGTACGCCTGCGCGGCCACGTCGTCGTCGACCTCGTAGTAGCCGACGAGCCTGCCGCCCTCACCGAGGAAGAGCGAGTAGTTGCGACGACCGGATGCCGCGATCTCGGCGAGCATCTCCGGCCAGACGGGGGAGTGCCGTGCGAGGTAGTCGTCGAGGCGCGCGGGGTCGATCCGCAGCTCGAAGCTCACGCGTGGCATGGGGTGGTCCTTTCGGGTGGCACGGCCGGCCGCACGGGGCGGCCGGCCGGGAGGGGAGACAAGATCAGAAGTTGAAGTTGTCGATGTTGCTGGCGTCGAACACGAACGGGTCGCCCAGCAGCACGGTGCCGTCGGCGCCGACCGTGAACTTGCCGAGCTTGCCGGCGGTGAAGGTGTCGCCCTGCTTGCCCGTGATCTCGCCCTTGATGAGCGCCTCGGCGGCGTAGGCCGCGAGGTAGCCGAGGTCCTCGGGGTTCCACAGTGCGAACGAGGTGACGGTGCCGTCCTTGATGTAGGCCCGCATCTGGTTCGGGGTGCCGAGACCGGTCAGCGCGACCTTGCCCTTGTAGGCGGACGTCGACAGGTAGCGAGCCGCGGCGGCGATACCGACCGTCGTGGGCGAGATGATGCCCTTCAGGTTCGGGTGGGCCTGGAGCAGAGCGGCGGTCTTGTCGAACGAGGTCTGGTCGTCGTCGTTGCCGTAGACGACATCGACGAGCTTGATGTTCGGGTGGTCGCTGGCCAGCAGCGCCTTCATCTTGTCGATCCACGCGTTCTGGTTGGTCGCGTTCGCCGCGGCCGAGAGGATCGCGATCTCACCCGAGTCGCCGATCTGCTTCGCGATCAGGTCGACCTGCACCTTGGCGATGCCGTCGGACGTCGCCTGGTTGACGAAGATGTCGCGGCACGAGGTCTCGGTGTCCGAGTCGAAGGTGACGACCTTGACGCCCGCGGAGCGGGCCTGGTTGAGCGAGTCGCAGATGGCCTTCGGGTCGTTCGCCGAGACGACGAGCGCTCCCACGCCCTGCTGCGTGGCCGTGTTGATGTAGCTGACCTGACCATCGGGCGAGGCCTGCGCGGGGCCGACCTGGTTGAAGGTGCCGCCGAACTCGGCGACCGCGGCCTGGCCGCCCTTCGCCGAGGTGTCGAAGTACGGGTTGCCGAGGTTCTTCGGCAGGAACGTGATCGACAGGTTGCCGCTGCCGCCGCTCGAGCCGCTGGTCGGCGACGACGAGCCGGTGTCGGCACAGGCCGTGAGGGCCAGCGCCGCCGTCACGGCCACAGCCGCGAGGGCCAGGACGCGCTTGGGTGCAAACGTCATTGTTCGTTTCCTTTCATGGGTGGCGCCGCGACGGGACGTCGTCGGCTGGTCGTGCGGGCTCATGAAGCTGCGGAGGCCGCCACGGTGGGTGTCGGCGCCGGTCGGCGGCGCCGGGACTGGAGGAACGCGAGCACGCTCGCGCCGATCACCGAGAGCACGAGCAGCGTGCCGGTGATGATGTTGATGACGTCGGAGGTGACGTTCACGAGGCGCAGGGCGCTGGAGAGCGTGCCGATCAGCAGCACGGCGGCGATGACGCCGTACAGCTGGCCACGACCGCCGAACACCGACACCCCGCCGAGCACGACCGCGGCGATGACCTGCAGCTCGAGCCCGGTGGCGTTGTCGCCGCGCGCACTGCCGAAGCGCAGCGTGTAGAAGATCCCCGCGAAGGCCGAGACGACGCCCGCGAGCACGAACAGCACGAACTTCGTGCGCTCCACGTGCACGCCCGAGAATCGGGCGGCGTCCTTCGAGAGGCCGATCGCGTAGACGCCGCGACCGAAGGGGGTGAAGTGCAGCAGCAGCGCGAAGATCACCAGGAGCACGAGGAACGGCACGATGATGTACGGGATCGCGGTGCCCGCGATCTTCGCCTTCGCGAGCGCTGTCCACTCGACGGGGAAGCTCGTGACGGCGGTGGTGCCCAGTAGGCCGACCGCAAGACCTCGGAACAGCGCGAGGGTTCCGATCGTCACGGCGAGGGAGGGGAGCCCGACGACGGTGACGAGGAAGCCGTTGATCGCGCCACCGATGACGCCGACGAGGAGCGCCGCGAGGGCGGCGACCCCGAACGGGGCCCCCGCCTGCACGAGCACTCCGGTCGTCACACTCGACAGACCCACCATGCTTCCCACCGACAGGTCGATCTCGCCGGTGATCATGATGAGGGTCATCGGCAGTGCGATCAGAAGGATCGGCGCGACGTCGAGCAGGAGGAAGGTGAGGGTGAGCGGCTGGTTGAACCCGCGCACGGTCGAGGCCGACACGATCGCCACGGCGATCAGGAGCACGACGATCGCCGTCTCACGCGAGAGCAGCACGCGGCGCCAGAACGGCTTGTCGTAGTTCTTCACGACCCGCACGGTGGCAGTGGTGGTGGGGGCGGTCATGCCTGGTCCCTCGTTTCGATGAGACGCCGTTTCTGTCGCACGGCCAGGACGCGGTCGAGCACGATCGCGCCGATGATGAGGACGCCGACGACGGCCTGCTGCCAGAAGTCGGGGATGCCGAGCACCGGAAGCGCACGGTTGATGGTCAGCAGCAGCACGGCGCCGAGGGCGGCACCCCATACGGTGCCGACACCGCCGACGATCGCGACGCCACCGACGACCGCGGCGCCGACAGCCTGGAGTTCCCAGCCGGTGCCGGCCTGGGAGTCGACGGTGCCGTAGCGCGCGGCGTAGAAGACGCCCGCGAGGCCCGCGAGTGCTCCCGAGAGGATGAAGGCGGTGAGGATGCGACGGGTCACCCGGAGTCCGTACAGGTGCGCGGCTGCGGGGTCGGAGCCGATGGCGTAGAACTCGCGCCCGCCCCGGGTGTTGCGCAGGTACCACGCGGCGATCCCGAGGACGACGACCGCGACGATCGTGAGGATCGGGATCGTGAGGATCTGCCCGGTGCCGAGCCCGAGGAACGAGCTTGGCATGTCGGAGGCGTTCACGCGGTTGCTGCCCGCCCAGACGACGCCGATGCCGCGGTAGGCGTAGAGCGTGCCCAGCGTGATCACCATCGCGGGAACCTTGCCGAAGGCGACGAGAGCTCCGTTGACGAGTCCGAGAACCGCGCCCGCCGCGACGGCGATCAGCACGACGAGCGGAATCGGGATTCCGGGGATGTCGCTGAACAGCCGGCCGGTGAGATACGCGGTGAGACCGATCACGGAGCCCACCGAGAGGTCGACGTTGCGCGTGATGATCACGATCGCCTGTCCGACGGCGACGAGCAGCAGGATCGACGGGGTGAGGAGCAGGTCGCGCCAGCCGTCGGAGCTGAACAGGAAGCTGGGGTTCTTCACCGTGCCGGCGGCGACCACGAGCACGATGGCGAGCAGGATGCCGAACTCACGTGCGCGACCGAGGCGACCGATCGTCCTCGACACGGCCGAGACGGGGATGTTGGTGGTGGTCATCGGGCGTGCTCCGGAGCGTGGGTGGCGGCGTGCATGACGTTCTCCGAGGTGGCCTCGGCGCGGGCGATGTCGGCGGTGAGGCGACCCTCGCGCATGACAAGCACGCGGTCGGCCATGCCGAGCACCTCGGGAAGCTCGGACGAGATCATGAGGATGCCCATGCCGCGGCCGGCGAGCTCGGAGAGAAGGCGGTGCACTTCGGACTTCGTGCCGACGTCGATGCCGCGCGTGGGCTCGTCGATGATGAGCACGGTGGGCTCGGTGGCGAGCCACTTCGCGAGCACGACCTTCTGCTGGTTGCCGCCCGACAAGGTCGCGGCGACGGTGTCGAGGGCGTGGGTCTTCACCTCGAGGCGCGACGCCCATTCGCGTGCGGCACGGTTCTCGGCACGCTGAGTGAGCAGTCCGAACTTCGTGAGCCGGCGGCGGATGGCGAGCGTGATGTTCTGTCCGACGCCCGACTCGACGACGAGTCCCTGCTTGCGGCGGTCTTCGGGGACGAGGGCGAGGCCGGCACGCATGGCCGCCGTCGGGCGGCCCGAGGGCACGATCTTGCCCTTGAGCTTCACGGTGCCGGCGGAGTACGGGTCCACGCCGAACACGGCACGGGCGACTTCGCTGCGCCCGGCACCCACGAGGCCGGCGAGGCCGACGATCTCGCCGGCGCGCACTGTGAACGAGATGTCCTGGAAGACGCCGGGGCTGGTGAGATGCTCCACCTCGAGCAGCGGCTCGCCGATCTCGGCGGGCTGCTTGGGGAACAGCTCGGTGATCTCACGTCCCACCATCTGACGAACGATCGCGTCGACGGTGGTGTCGGCGATCGCGCTGGTCGCGATGTAGGCGCCGTCGCGCATGACGGTGACGGTGTCGCAGAGTGCGAAGACCTCGTCGAATCGGTGGGAGATGAAGATGAGCGCGCGCCCCTCGTCGCGCAGGCTGCGCGCGATCGTGAACAGGCGCTCGACCTCGATGCCCGACAGGGCGGCCGTCGGCTCGTCCATGATCAGCAGCGACGCGTCGAGGGAGACGGCCTTGGCGATCTCGATGACCTGCTGGTCGGCGATGGAGAGACCCTCGGCCGGCCGATCGGGATCGATCAGCACGCCGAGTCGGGTGAAGAGGCGCTCCACCTCGTGGCGCATCGCCTTGCGGTCGATGCGGCCGAATCGGCTGGTCGGCTGGCGCCCCATGAAGATGTTCTCGGTCACCGAGAGATCGGGGAAGAGCGTGGGCTCCTGGTAGATGACCGCGACGCCCGCCGCCTTCGACTGGGCGGTCGACGAGAAGTCGACCGCCTCGCCGCGGAGGCGGAACACGCCGGCGTCGCGCTGGTAGAGGCCGGCGACGATCTTGACGAGCGTCGACTTGCCGGCACCGTTCTCACCCACGAGGGCGTGGATCGATCCGCCGTCGACGGAGATCGTCCCGGAGCGCAGTGCGACGACGGAGCCGAAGGACTTCTGCACGTCCCGCAGTTCCAGCACGGGGCTGTCGGTCATGAGATAACTCACCCTCTCCATTGAGGGAGTGAATCGTTTCAATCCCTGCCGGAACGACGTTAGGGCCTCGTCAGGATGGTGTCAAGGCGAATTTGCCCGTAGTCTTCCGGCGTTATTGATTCGTTTCACTCTCACCGCCCGAGGACGTGAGGAGGAGAGCTGTGGCCGTCAGCGTGCGCGACGTCGCCGAAGCCGCCGGGGTGTCCGTCGGCACCGTCTCCAACGTGCTCAACCGCCCCGACAAGGTGTCGGCGGAGACGGTGGCCCGCGTGCACCGCGCCATCGACCTCCTCGGGTTCGTGCGCAACGACGCCGCCCGCCAACTGCGCGCGGGTCGCAGCCGCAGCATCGGCCTGGTCGTGCTCGACATGCGCAACCCGTTCTTCACCGAGGTCGCCCGCGGTGCGGAGGAGCGCGCATCCACCGACGACCTCACCGTGCTCATGGCCAACAGCGATGAGAAGCAGGATCGCGAGGACCGGCACGTCGAGCTGTTCGAGGAACAGCGGGTGTTCGGCATGCTGGTGACCCCCGTGTACGACAGCGTTCCCAAGCTCCGTGCCGTGCGCGACCGCGGCACGCCGACCGTGCTCGTCGACCGCGAATCGCGCGACGGCTCGTTCGCGTCCGTCGCCGTCGACGACCTCGCAGGCGGCACCCTCGCGGCATCCCATCTGCTGGACGTGGGGCGCCGTCGACTGATGTTCGTGGGCGGACCGGTCTCGATCCGTCAGGTCGCCGATCGTCTCGAGGGCGCTCAGGGCGCCGTCGCCGCACACGGCGGAGCGTCGCTCGAGTTCGTCGGCACGCGGGCGCTCACCGTCGAGGAGGGGCGGGTGGCCGGTGCGCAGATCCTCGCGCGCCCCGTCAGCGCGCGGCCGGACGCGATCTTCGCGGCGAACGACCTGCTCGCCCTCGGTCTGCTGCAATCCCTCGTGATGACCGCGAGCGTGCGCGTGCCCGAGGACATCGCACTCATCGGCTACGACGACATCGACTTCGCGGCAGCCGCTGTCATCCCGCTCACCTCGGTGCGTCAGCCCGCCGTCCTCATGGGCACGACGGCCGTCGAGCTGCTTCTCGCGGCGGCGGAGTCGCCCGGCGGACCCACGGAGCGGGTCGTGTTCGGGCCTGAGCTCGTCGTCCGCTCCTCCACCGCGACCTGACCGCGCCTCGCGCCCTCAGCGGCGCAGGCCGCGATCGACCAGGCGGGTCGGCTGCAGACGGGTCCGCGGTTCGGTCTCATCCGCTCCGCTGATGCGATCGAGCAGGGTGCGGGCGGCGCGGGCACCCAGCTCGGCGACGTCGTAGTCGACCACGCGGATCGGGCGCGGCACGAGACCGGACAGCTCGAAGTCGTCGAAGCCCGTGAGCGCCACCGGCGCATCCGCCGCGAGGATCGCCTCGAGAGCGCCCACGGTCGAGCGGTTGTTCGCGCAGAACACCGCCGTCGGCGGCCGTTCGGCGTCGAGCAGGCGCTCGAGCGCCGCGCGCGCCGCCGCCGGAGTGTGCAGGTCCTCGACGATCAGCCGCGGATCCGCCGCACGGCCGAGCGCGGCGAACGCGTCGAGGGCGCCGGCCCTCCGCTCGCTCATCGTGAAGATCGTGGGCGCGTCCAGGAGCACGGCGACTCGTTCGTGGCCCGCGGCCAGCAACTCGGCGACCGCGGCCCGTGCGCCCCCTCGGTTGTCGATGAGGAACTCGTCGGCGACGATGCCGCGACCCGGACGGTCCAGGAACACCACGGGCGTGCCGCGCGCCGCCTCCGGGGCGAGGTAGCGGTGATCGCTCGCCGTCGGCACGACGAGGAGTCCGCCCACCTGGCGCTGGCAGAGGTCGAGCGTGAGCGTGCGTTCGGCCGCGGCATCCTCTTCGCTCGATGCGACGATCAGGCGGATGCCGCGCTCGAGCGCGGCGGCGGCCGCGGCGGCCGCGACCCGCATGTAGAAGGTGTTGGAGAGGTCGGCGGACACGAATCCGATGGTGTCCCGTGCCCCCGATCGCAGCGAGGCCGCGAGGGCATTGCGCTGGTACCCGAGTCTGTCGATGGATGCCGCGACCCGCTCCGCCATCGCGGGGTCGACGTTGGGCGCACCGTTGACGACGCGGGAGACGGTCTTCAGGCTGACCCCCGCGTCGGCCGCGACGTCCACCATCGTGGGGTGGCCGCCGCCGCGGGGGTTGCGCATGCTGTTCCTCCTGCTCACCGCGAACCGACGCGCGCGGCGCGAGCGGGATCCATTCTGCCGCGCCCGCTCAGCCGCCTCGGACTATCGGACCCCGCTCGTTCAGTCTGCGGGGGCGGTCAGGCGGCCGTCCTCGTGCGACGCGATCGCTGCGGCGAAGATGCGGTGGGTGAGCGCCGCCTCCGCGGGTCGCACGGTGCCGAACCGGTCGCCGAGCTCGCCCACGTACTCGGCGAGGAACGCCGCCCACATCTGCAGGATCGCGTCGGAGAATCCCGATTCGAAGTTCGGCCCCGTCACCGTCGGCCACACCGACTGGCTGCCCGCGTCGATGCGCTGCCACGACTGCTCGCGGCCGACCCCGGGCACGTCGATCAGCGCGAACACCTCGACCTGCTTGGGGTTCTTCGTGCTGAAGCGCACGCCGCCCGACATCCCGATCGCCTCGAACTCCCAGGTGTTCTTCTCGCCCGGAGCGATGCGCTTGGTGACGGTCGTGAGCGGGAACTCGGCGCCATCGTGACGTGCCCGCGAGTGGATGATCGCGTTGTCCCAGGTGTCGCAGGGCACCAGGTCGCCGCCCGGTCCGGGCCGCTCGGTGACGATGTCCTGCAGCACGCCGAACACCCCCTCGGGCGCCCACCCGAGTCGCAGCGGCACGTGCCACGTGTGCATGCCGAGGTCGTTCATCACGCCCGCGACACCGCAGAACTTCTGCTGCCGCTTCCAGTTGAGCGGCTTGTTCACGTCGAGGTCGCTCGCGTGGAGGAAGCCGCAGGTCGCTTCGACGATGCGCCCGAGCGCGCCCGAGCGCACGTAGTCGATGGCCCACTGGGCGCCGGGGAAGAACGGCATCTCGCTCGAGACCCGCACGAACGAGTCGGGGGTCTCATCGATCGCCGCCACGACCGCGTCGGCGGCGGCACGGTCGATGCCGAACGGCTTCTCGGCGAGCAGGGCCTTGCCCGCGCGGATCGTGTCGACGTAGAGCTGCTCGTGCAGGTCGTGGCGCACGGCGATATAGACGACGTCGATCTCGGGGTCGGCGAGCAGCTCGCGGTGATCCGTCGTCTTGAGGCGCACGGTGTCGATGCCGTCGAACCACTCCATCGCGGCCGGGTTGATGTCGCACACCGCGACGAGCCGCGGCTCGACGGGGTGGTCGACGAGGGCGGGCCACCGCCGCAGGGCCGCGGCGATCTCGCGGCCCATGAGTCCGCCGCCGATGATGCCGACGTTGACGATGCGGGCGCTCATGCGGCACCGCCGATGAGGGAGAGGGCCTGGTCGGTCGTGGCGTCGTCGTGCACGACGGCCATGAGCGCGGCGGTGATGCCCGCGGGGTCGTCATGCTGGATGACGTTGCGGCCGTAGACGATGCCCCGCGCGCCCTGCGCGAGCACGGCCCGGGTGCGATCGAGCAGCGTGCGATCGTCGACGCGCCCGCCGCCGCGGACGAGCACCGGGGTCGGCCCCGCCGCCTGGATGACCTTGTGGTAGTCGTCGATGTCGTCGGTCGGGTCGGCTTTGATGAGATCGGCGCCGAGTTCTCGCGCCTGGCGCACGAGGGTGACGATCTTGGCCGTGTCGCCGTCGACGGCGTATCCACCGGCGCCGGGTCGGGTCTGCATGACCAGCGGCTCGATCATGAGCGGCATGCCGTAGCGGGCGGCATCGGTGCGCAGCGCCAGGATCGAGCGGATGCACTGCTCGCGCACCTCGGGGTGCCCGGGCAGGTCGAGCAGGTTGACGCAGACGGCGACGGCGTCGAGCCGCACGGCGACCTCGATCGCGTCGGGCACGTGGATCGAGTGCAGCGGCGACTCGAGCGGGTCGCCGTAGACGTTCGCGATGTCGGTGCGCAGCACGAGACCCGGCTTCTGCTTGCCCGGCGTGGCCTGCAGCAGCGGGGCCTGGCCGAGCGTCAGCTGGATCGCGTCGGGACCGGCGGCGACGAGGGTGGCGACGGTCGCGGCCATGTCCTCGATGCCGGTGATGAACGAGTGCTCGTGGAAGGCGCCGTGGTCGACGGCGACGTCGAGGGCGCGTCCGGAGCGCGCGTTGAAGAGCCGATTGAGGCGATACGTCGACATCGAGTGATCTCCGTGAGGTGTCGGTTCGGGGGACGCATCGGTGCGTCCGGAGACAGTATGGGGACTTCGAGACAACGTTGTCAATTGGTCGCTGGGAGCGGGTCGACGACCTGCTACCGTGACGCTGCGCGCGCGGCGCCGATGCCGTGCCCTTGCGAGGAAGAGGATCCGAATGCCTCCGGAGCTGTACGGTCGGCCGCTCGATCAGGCCGTGGACCGGCTCGGTTCACTGACCCAGGCGGTCGCCGTCGAATCGTCGACGCGTACCGACGGGCCGGATGCCGGTGCCCGCCGCATACGTCTCGTGAACGGGCCGCTCGAGGTCGAGCTGCTGCCGGACCGCGGCCTCGATCTCGCCCAGGTGCGGGCCGACGGGGTGCCGCTCGCGTGGCTCTCGAGCACGGGGTTCCCGCCGCTGTCGTCGGGCGACGCCGACGGGCGCGGCTGGCTGCGCGGCTTCGGCGGCGGCCTGCTCACGACCTGCGGGCTGCTCAACGTCGGACCGGCGCAGTCGGGCGAGGAGCAGCATCCGATGCACGGCCGGTACTCGTCGCTGCGCGCGACGGTGACCCGGGCCGAGGCGACGCGCGACACCGTGGTCGTCGAGGGCATCGTGCGGGAGGCGACGGTGTTCGGCGACGATCTCGAGCTGCACCGCCGCATCGTGCTGCCGGTGGGCGAGCGGGTGATCCGCGTCGACGATCGGCTCGTGAACCGCGGCCGGCGGGAGGCGTTCCCGATGGTGCTCTACCACGTGAACCTCGGCTGGCCGTTGGTCGACGCCGGCACACGCATCGTCTCGCCGGCGGTGGAGATCGTGCCGCGGGATGCTGCGGCCCGGGCGGGCCTGGACAGCTGGGACGTGTTCCCTGAGCTGGCGGCCGAGTACCCCGAGCAGGTGTTCCGGCACGTGCTCGACGCGGTAGCCGAGCCGGGGTCGCGCACCGAGGTTCGCGTCGAGTCGGCGTCCGGGATCGGGGTGCGTGTCGGCTTCGATCCGGCCGTTCTGCCCGGGCTCTTCCAGTGGCGGGTGGCGGAGCCGGGCCAGGTGGTGCTGGGCATCGAACCCGCGACGGCGCCGACGATCCTGGGTCGTGCCGACGCCCTCGCCCGGGGGCTCGCGACGCCGCTCGCCTTGGGCGAGGAACGGCTCCTCGGCATCAGCATCGCGGTCGATCCCTCGGGCGGCTGACGCCGAGGGCGCTCGGGAGTCGTTTCGATAACAGGGCTTGACAACGTTGTCGATGCGGCCCCAAGATGATGTCCGCCGGGATCGCAAGGCCCGGAAAGTTCCGAATGACAACGATGTCGAGGTTGCGATGACGCACGATGAGCTGCAGACCGCCGGTGCGGTCGGTGAGGGCCCCGCGCCCCGCCCGCGGGCGCGCATCACCGATGTCGCGGAGCGCGCCGGGGTGAGCATCAAGACGGTCTCCCGCGTCGTGAACGACGAGAAGGGCGTGCTCCCGGAGACCCGCGAACGGGTGCTCGCGGTCGTGCGCGAACTCGGCTTCGTTCCCGATGTGCGGGCCCGTGCGCTCAAGCGCGGTGACACCGACACGATCGGCATCGTCATCGACGCGATCTCCGACCCGTTCGTCTCGGCGATCGTGAGCGTGATCGAGGAGCTCGCCCTCGCCCAGGGCCTGAGCGTGCTGTTCGCGAGCACCGGCTACGACGCCGCGCGCGAGCGGGAGCAGCTCGCCCGGCTCACCGGGCACCGCCTGCGCGGGCTGATCGTCGCCCCCGTCGCCGTGTCCTCCGAGGAGCTCGCCGCCCTGCACACCCGGGTGCCCGTCGTCTGCGTCGACCGCTCGCGGGACGGCATCGACTCGATCGTCGTCGACGACTTCGGCGCGACCTACCAGGCCACCCGCTCCTTCATCGACCACGGTCACCGACGTATCGGATTCATCGGCGAGGCCACCGCCTACCCGACCGTCGCCGCACGCTTCGCCGGATTCCGCGCGGCCCTCGACGAGGCGGGCATCCCGTTCGACCCGACGCTGGTCGCCGAGCACGAGCGCACGCGCGAGAGCGGCGCGACGGCGGCAAAGACCCTGTTGCAGCGCCCCGATGCGCCCACCGCGCTGTTCTGCGCGTCGAGCCCCGCCGCGATCGCGACGATCCGCGGCATCCGCTCGGGCGAGCTGTCGATGCCGGCCCTCATCTGCTTCGGCGACTTCGAGCTCGCCGGGGCCATGACCCCGGGCATCACGTGCGTCGACCAGGACCCGCTGCTCATCGGCGAGGCCACCTTCCGCCGGCTCATGCAGCTCGTCGACCACCCGGACGCCGCCCCCGAGCACATCGTCGTCCCCACCCGCCTCATCCACCGCGGATCCGGCGAGATGCCGCCGCGCGCCGCCGCGGACCCGTCCGCCGCCCCGCAGCACTCGACCGGAGCCGATCGATGATCCCCGTCCTCCTGCCCCCCAACCCGGTGCAGCACTTCTACCGCGGCGGTGACCGCATCGCCGCGTTGCGCGGCATCGTCCCCGAGACCGACCGGCAGCCGGAGGAGTGGCTCGCCTCCACCGTGTCCCGGTTCGGCGAGGAGCCGATCGGCCTCGCGATCACCGCGGACGGCCACGTGCTCCGCGACCTCGTCGCGGCGGACCCGCGTTCGTGGGTCGGACCCGAGCAGGGACGGGATGCCGCGGACGTCGGCATCCTCGTGAAGCTCCTCGACGCGCGTCAGCGCCTCCCCGTTCACGTGCACCCCGAGCGCGGCTTCGCCGCCAGGCACCTCGACTGCCCCTACGGCAAGACCGAAGCCTGGTACGTGCTCGACGCCGAACCCGACAGCGCGTTCTACGTCGGGTGGAGCGCACCGGTGGATCGAGACGAGCTCGATCGTCGCCGCGACGCGCAGGACAGCGAGTGGATGCTCTCGCACATGAACCGGGTCGTGGCGCGGGAGGGCATGGCCGTGCTCGTGCCGTCCGGCACCGTGCACGCGATCGACGGCGGCATCTTCGTCGCCGAGGTGCAGGAACCCACCGACTTCTCGATCCTGCTCGAGTGGTCGGTGACGACGGCCACGCGCGACGAGTCCCACCTCGATCTCGGCTTCGACGTCGTCATGCCCGCGGTCTCCACCGCGCAGCTCACCGAGGCCGAGCTCTCGGGGCTCATCAGCCTGGCGGGCGCGGAGCCCGCGGCATCCCGATTCCGGTCGCTGCTGCCGGCGGCCGCCGACCCGTACTTCCGTCTCTGGGATGCCGCGGCCCACGGCGACCGCACCGACGCGCGTGAGGCGGGCTTCGCGGTCGTGCTGGTCACCGCGGGCTCCGGAGCACTCGTCTCCGACACCGGCCGCGTCGCCCTGCAGCGCGGTGAGGTGTACGCCCTGCCGCACGCGTTCGGCGCCTGGCACGTCGAGGGCGACGTCACCGTCGTCGTCGGAGCGCCCGGAGCCGGGTGGCCGCGCACCCTCCACGAGGGCGGTGTGCGATGACCGCGTACGTCGCGGGGCTCGACATGGGCTCGACGAGCATCAAGCTGCTCGTCGCCACTCCCGACGGGCGCGAGGCCGCCGTCGTGAGCCGCCGTTCGCCGTGGACCAATCTTGAGGGCGGACGCGCCGAGATGCCCCTCGAGCTCGCCGTCGATGTGGTGCGCGAACTCGCCGCCGAAGCCGATGCGATGCTGCCCGCCGGGTACCGCATCCTGTCCCTCGGCATCTCGGGCATGGCCGAGGCCGGAGCTCTTCTCGATGCCGAGGACCGTCCCGCCGCGCCGATCATGGCCTGGTTCGACCCGCGCGGCGAGGCGCAGATTCTGTCCACGCCCGCCGCGTTCCGCGACGAGTTCCTCGGGCGCACCGGCTTGCCCGTCGGTCCCCTCGCGTCGATCTCGAAGCTGCTGCACCTGCGCGACGAGGGGGGGATCGACCTCGCCGGCACCACGTTCCTCAACGTGCCCGAGTCGATCGTGCGGGCCCTCGGCGGCCCCCGCGTCGCCGAGCACTCGCTCGTCTCGCGCACCGGCCTCATCGACCAGGACGACAGCACGCCGTGGCAGGCCGCCCTCGACGTGCTCGGCACCGACGACACGATCCTCGCCGAACGGGTCGACGCGGGCACGGCGCTCGGTCCGATCACGGACGATCGGATGCCGCAGGGCTTCCGCGGCGCGCTGCTGACGGTCGCCGGACACGATCACCTGGTGTCGGCCGTCGCCGCCGGCGCGACCGACAGCGGTCAGATCTACGACTCGATGGGCACAGCGGAGGCGCTCGTGCGCGTGCTCGACCACACCCTGCCGTTCGATGCGCGCGAGCGCCTCGCCCGGGCGGGCATCAACACGGTTCGCCACGTGCTCCCCGGCAAGTTCGTGCTGCTGGCCGGAACGAAGTCAGGCCTACTGATGCGCCGGGTGCTGCAGCTTCTCGGCATCGCCGACGAGCGGGGCCGCGCGCAGCTCGATGCGGCGGTCATGGCGATTCCCGTGGCGGGCACGCTCTCCCACGGCGGCCTGACCGTCGACGGCGCGCGCAACGACGACGGCGTGCTGAAGGTCGTGGCCGACAGCGACGGCCTCTCGCCCGCCGAGCTGTTCACCGCGGCGCTGCTGCACGGCAACGACATGTGCGCAGAGCTGATGACGGTCATGGATCGCGAGGTTCCCGCGCCCACCTCGACGCTGCTCACGGGTGGATGGTCACGGATGGAGAGCGTCGTCCGCGCGCGGGCCCTCGTGCTGCCGCCGCTCACCGTCTCGTCCCATGACGAGGGCACGGCCTACGGCGCGGCCCTCTTCGCGGCCTACGCGGCCGGCGACGACTCGATCGGTTTCGACGCCGCCGCGGCGGCATTCTTGGCGGGCCATGCCGGTCCCGCCTCACTTACGAAGGAGAGGAGTTGACCATGGCGGTTCCGGTGTTGGAGGCGCGGGGGTTGTCTCGTCAGTTTGGTCATGTGCGGGCGTTGAACGAGGTCGATTTCGAGG
>NZ_MKSL01000007.1:1340-4034 GCF_001897265.1 Microbacterium sp. 71-23 | reverse complement strand
GCGACGCCAGCTTCAGCAGCTCGCGCTCGCGCAGGCTCGCGTTGGCGTCGATCGCCGCCGCACGCCGCCGCGAGAAGTCGCGGTCGACGAGGAACTCGCGCGTCGCCCGAACCCCCGCGATCGCGGCATCGAACGCCGACGCGTCCACCGGAGCATCCGCGATCGTCTGCACGACCAACTGCTCGAGCAGCGCCGACCCCTCGAAGAGGACCTCCCGCTTGTCGGCGAAGTACCGGAAGAACGTGCGCTCGGTGACCCCCGCCCTCGCCGCGATCTCGGCGACCGTCGTCTCGTCGAACCCACGCTCGACGTAGAGATCGAGCGCGGCCATCACGAGCCTCTCCCGTGCCCCCGACTGCCAGCGTCCCATGAGACGATCCTAGTGATGACAGTCCATGACATCGGGGTATAGCATGATGTCAGTCACTGTCATCAACGGAAGGTGCACCATGCACGTCTTCATCACGGGAGCCACCGGCTGGATCGGATCCGCCGTCGCGGCCGAACTCATCGACGCGGGTCACGACGTCACCGGCCTCGCGCGCTCCGACGCGAACGTCGAGAAACTCGAGGCCGCGGGCATCCGACCCCACCGCGGTGATCTGCACGACCTCGAGAGCCTGCGGGCCGGAGCCACCGGAGCCGACGTCGTGATCCACTTCGGCAACCTCCACGATTTCTCGAACATGGCGGAGTCGGGTCGCGTCGAGCGCGCCGCCGTCGAGACCTTCGGCGACGTGCTGGCGGGATCCGGCGGCACGCTCGTCGTCGCGTCGGGCATGGCCGGCACGGGCAGCGGCATCCTCACCGAGACGGATGCCTCGCCCCACGTCGGCCCGGACTCGATGCGCGGTGGCAGCGAGCACCTCGCCCTGAGCTTCGCCGACCGCGGCGTCCGTCCGATCGCCGCACGATTCGCGCCCACCGTGCACGGCGTCGGCGACCACGGGTTCATCGCGCACATCGCCGGGATCGCGCGCGAGAAGGGCGTCTCCGCCTACGTCGGGGACGGCGCCAACCGCTGGCCCGCCGTGCATCGCCTGGATGCGGCACACCTCGTGCGTCTCGCGATCGACGACGCCGCTCCCGGCACGGTCGTGCACGCCGTGGCCGAGGGCGGCGTGCCGACGCGCGACATCGCGACGGCGATCGGCGCGGCGCTGGGCGTGCCCGCGGTGTCCATCGCGCCCGAGGACGCGGCGGCGCACTTCGGCTGGATCGGGATGTTCTTCGCCATGGACCTTCCGGCGTCGAGCGAGTTCACCCGCGAGCGGTTCGGGTGGAACCCGACCCATCCGACGCTGCTCGAAGACATCGCCGCGGGCGCGTACACCGTCTGACGCGGCCGACGAGGGCGGACCCTCCGCGCCCCGCTCAGCCGATGAGACTCGGCTGAAGGTCGCGGAGGGTGCGCCGGTGCGTCATGCGGGTGACCCCGAGCGCCGCCAGTGCGAGCCCGCCGACGAGCCACGCGGCCAGCACGAGCAGGTCGACGCCGGCCCGGCCGAGGTCGCCGCCGTACATGAGCTGCCGCATGGCATCGACGACGTACCCCATCGGCAGCACGTGATGGAGCGCGGCGAGCGGGGCGGGAAGGGTCTGCCAGGGGAACGTGCCGCCCGCCGTGACGAGCTGCAGCACCATCAGCACGAGGCCGAGGAACTGCCCGACCGAGCCGAGCCAGACGTTCAGCGCGAGGATGATCGCCGCGTAGGTGAAGGATGCCGCGACCATGACCCCGAGGGTTCCGAGCGGGTTCGCGAAGCCGAA
Source organism: Microbacterium sp. 71-23 (assembly GCF_001897265.1). Classification (NCBI taxonomy): domain Bacteria; kingdom Bacillati; phylum Actinomycetota; class Actinomycetes; order Micrococcales; family Microbacteriaceae; genus Microbacterium; species Microbacterium sp. 71-23. The sequence goes on along the minus strand of NZ_MKSL01000007.1, from coordinate 2,264 downwards.
GCCGAGCGCGAGCGCGAGGACGCCGAACAGTCCCACCATCTGGACGCCGCCGAGCACCGCCGGCGTCAGCCAGCCCGCCGCCGTCACCCGCAGGGGCGTGCGCAGCGCCGTCACCGCCCGCCGCGAGATCGGCTTGACGATGAGGAACAGCGCATAGATGCCGATCCAGCCGGCGAGAGCGGCGAAGAACGGGGCCAGGCCGGCGCCGTAGTCGCCCGCGGCGGCCACCTTGCTCGACTCGACCGCGACCGGATCGGAGATCGTCTTCGCCTGCGCGTCGCGCAGCGCCGCGCTCGAGTCCGGGATCTGCGCGACCCCGTCGGCGAGCCCGTCGCGAAGTTCGGCCGCACCCGACCGCAGCGTTGCGAGTCCGGACGCGAGGGATGCCGCGCCGCCGCTCACCTGCGACGCGCCGGAGGCCGCGGCATCCGCACCCGACGCGACCTGCGCCGCGCCCGAGGACAGCTGCGACGCCCCGGCCGAGACCCGGGCCGCGCCCGCGGCCACCTGCGCGGAGCCGGTCGCGAGCCGATCGACCTGACCCACGGCGGACTGCACCGTGGTGTTGCCGTCGCGCAGCTTGTCGGCGAGCGGGTCCAGCTGCGCCAGCACGTCGGCGATCTGGGTCGGCGTGAGCCCCTGCGCGGCGAGGGTGTCCGCGATGTCCTGACGGACCGCGGGCAGCGCGTCGGTCGCCGCCTGCACGGCGGTCCCGGCCCGATCGGCATACCCGGCGAGCCGACGGTTGCCCGCCGCCACCTGGTCCGCACCGGAGGCGAGCTGCTGTGCGCCGGGCACGAGCTGCGCGGCGCCGGATGCCACGCGGTGGGCGCCCGACGCGAGGCTCGCGGTGCCGTCCGCGAGGGAGGCGGCACCCGCGGCGAGCGTCCCGGCGCCGGACGCGGCGGTGGCGGCACCGTCCGT
>NZ_MKSL01000007.1:0-1242 GCF_001897265.1 Microbacterium sp. 71-23 | reverse complement strand
CCCGCCTGCAGCGCCGCCTCGGCGCCCTTGGCGGTCATGCGCCGCCAGTCGAACGCCTTGCCCTCGAGGAGTTCGTCGGCCACGCGATCGCCGTAGTTCGTAGCCGCGGAGTCGTCGGATGCGGCGACCCCCTCGTCGTCCACGACGAGCGCGACGGGCACCTCGCTGAACTTGCCATAGGGGTCCTGGTTCGCCCACAGGTAGAGGCCGCCGTAGAGGATCGGCACCAGCACGAGTGCGATCAGGGCGATGACGGACATGCGGGTCGCGGTCAGGCGCCGCAGCTCGGCGGCGATCATGGCGGGGATCTTCATCGGTCGCCCTCCGGCTCGTCACGGTCGTCGGGTTCGGGGGTGGGGTCCGGGTCGGCGGACTCGGGAATGGGGTCGTGCTCGCCGGAGCGGGCGGGTGCGGGGTCGGTAGTGGGGGCGGGTGCAGGCTCGGGTGCAGGCTCGGCGGCGGATGCCGGTGCGGATCCGTCCCGCGCTGCGGGGTCCGCGGCGACATCACCCGCAGTTGCGGTTGCGGGCTCGGCCTCGGAGTCGTCGACGAGGTCGGAATCGAGGGCGGCGGGCGTCTCGCCCCCCGACCCCGCGACGAGATCGTCGAGCTCCTCAGCCGCGGTGCCGGTGCCGGCCGCGGCATCCGCCCGCGGCGCCCGTCCCTCCAGCACGATCGCGGCCGCCTCGCCCGCGACGACGAGCATCGCGAAGCCGCGGTCGGCGAACGACTCGGCGAGCTCCCACCACTCGGCGGGGTGCCCGCCGTGGCGGTCGGGCGAGACCAGCACCATGCCCTCGACGCCCGGGCGCAGCGCCGTCAGCCCCAGCAGGAGTGCGACGCGCTCGCGGGGTGAGACGTCGGCGACGGGCGTGCGGGCGATCGCGCCGAAGCCCTCCGCCTCCAGCCACCGGCGTGCGGAGACCGGGTTCGACGGGCGACCCGCGAACATCAGCTCCTCGGCGACCATCCCCGCGACCGTCACGTTCGGGGCGGGATCGCACACGTCGGGCGCGTCCACGAGCGCGACGGCGCGACGGAGGGTCGCGGCATCCGCTCGCCCGTCGATCGTGACGGTGCCGGCATCGGGCGCCATCCGTCCCGACGCGATGAGGCCGAGCACGGTGGGTCGTTGCTCGGTCTCGGCGAGGGCGAGGCGGGCCTCGCCGGAGGCGTAGGCGAGCGAGGTCGGGGGGAGCGCCTCGTCGCGGCGACCCTTCGCGACGTCGGTCAGTCGGATGC
>NZ_MKSL01000006.1:3385-4893 GCF_001897265.1 Microbacterium sp. 71-23 | reverse complement strand
TCCAGTGGGACGGCGCCCTCCATCTCGAGCGCCACGGCGCCGAGGTCATCGCACCGAGCGCCCTGTTCCGGCTGAACGTCGACCGACGCCGGCACGACGCGCTCGCTGCGATCGACCCGGGCGACGCGTCCGGGGGCGACCTCGGGCTGACGGTCCGCGGCACGCTGCCCGGCACAGCGGTCGCCGTCGAATGGACCGCACGGCGGATCATCGCGGACGCGGATGTGTGGGAGTTCGGGCTCGTCCTGGAGAACCACGGCGAGGCGCCCGTCGCCGTCTCCCGCATGGACCCGGTCGCACTGCGCCTCCCCGGTGACCCGTGGACCATCCACGGCTACCGGTCGGCATGGGGCGACGAGTTCCGCCCGTTCACCGAGACGACCGACTCCGACCAGCGGTTCGAGTCCCGCTCCGGCCGCTCCTCCCACGGCATGGCGCCCTGGGTGGCCTTCGAGAGCGCGGCCGCGGCCATCGTCGTCGCGCCGGCGTGGAGCGGCAACTGGCACGTCGACGTCCGCGAGGCCGCGACGGTGACCGCGGGCATCTCGGACTGGCAGTTCGAGACGCTCCTCGGCCTCGGCGAGCGCACCGTCGCCCCATCCGTCGTCGTCGCCGTCGGTGCCGACGTGGACGACGCGGCCCTCGCCCTCACCGACGCGCTCGGCCGGGCGTGGACGCCGCGGTCCGCGGCATCCGATCGCCTGGATGTCGAGTGGAACCACTGGTGGCCGTACGAGGACGTCGAGGTCGACGCGGCGGCGATCGACGCGAACGCGCGGATCGCGGCCGAGCTCGGCATCGGCTTCGCGACAGTCGACGCCGGCTGGTTCGGCCCGGCCGACCCGACGACGCAGTGGTGGCGCTACCGCGGCGACTGGGACCTCGTGAACACGGCGCGCTTCCCCGGCGGGCTCCCCGCCCTCGGCGACGCGATCCGGGCGGCCGGTGTCCGCCCTGGCATCTGGGTGGAGGCCGAGGCCATCGGCGTGCGCTCCGCCGCGCGCCGGGAGCGGCCGGAGATCCTGGCGCTCGCCGTCGACGGCCGTCGCCCCGACCCGTCGTACGGCAACACCCCGGAGTCCCTCGACCCCGACGACCCGACCTTCCTCGGGTACGTGTGCTGCGGGTCGCCGGAGGGCCGGGAGTTCGTGCTCGACAGCCTCGACCGCACCGTGCGGGCGATGGGCGCGGAGTGGGTCAAGCTCGACTTCAACGTCGACCCGGATGCCGGCTGCACCCGCACCGACCACGGCCACGGCGCGCGCGACGGCCTGTACCGCCACTACGAGGGGCTCTACGCCGTGCTCGACGAGCTGCGGGCGCGGCATCCGGAGCTCGTCCTCGAGGCGTGCAGCTCGGGCGGCCTCCGCATCGACCTGGGTCTCGCCCGTCACGTCCACACGCTCTTCCTGTCGGACCCGGACTACACCGAGCACCACCTGCAGGTGCTGTGGGGGGCGAGCCGGATGCTGCCGCCCGCGTCGATCCTGCATTGGTCGTGGTCGCAG
>NZ_MKSL01000006.1:0-3350 GCF_001897265.1 Microbacterium sp. 71-23 | reverse complement strand
CGCGGCGCTGTCGGACGAGGAGTTCGGCACGACGCTGCGTGCCGCGATGCTGCACCGCTTCGGTGTCTCGCTGCGGCTCCCCGAGCTCAGCGACCGGCAGCGCGAGATCCTCGACGCGCATGTCCGCGCCTACACCGAGCACGTCGCGCCCCTCGTGCGTGCGGGCACGCTCCGCCCGCTCACCGCGCAGCCGCGGCGGCGCGGACGCGGCGAGCGCTCCCCCGCCTTCCAGCTCTCCGACGGCCGCCGCCTCATCGTGGCCGCGTTCCGCCTCGACGGCGACGAGCCGGACGCGGTCGCGCACCCCGTAGGCCTCGATGCGGATGCGCGATACCGTGTGCGCGACCTGATCTCCGGCGCGGCGTATGTGACGACCGGGGCGGAGCTCAGCGCGTCGGGCATTGCGGCGCCCGCACGCGAGGGCCGCTTCTCCTCCCTCCTTCTCTCCATCGATCCCGAAGAGGACTGACGTGCACGACGACACCGCCCTGCTCTCGGCCCGCCTGGACCGCTTCCTGCGCGACCGGCTCGAGCCCGCGCTGCACCGCGACGCGGTCCCCCTCGACGTCACCGCCTGGCACGTGCCCGACGAGCCGGTCCCGTTCGACGAGGCCGCCGGCCAGAGCTTCGAGCCCTTCCCGGTCGGGACGCGCTGGGGTGCGCCCTGGTCGACGACGTGGTTCCGGGTGACCGGCGAGGTCCCGGCGGCCTGGCAGGACGGCGCGCCCGAGGGCACGCGCGTCGAGGTGCTCGTGGACTTCGGCTACGACCCCGCCACCCCCGGCTTCCAGGCCGAGGCCCTCGCCTACCGCCCGGACGGCACCCCGGTGAAGTCGCTGCATCCGCGCAACGCGTACGTGCCATGGCGCCCGGAGCGCGACGGCGCGCACGTGGATCTGCTGCTGGAGGCCGCGGCCAATCCGGATGTCGCCGGCGGCTACTCCTTCGCGCCGAGTCCGTACGGCGCGAAGGAGACGGCGCCCACGGATCCGCTCTACCGGCTCACCCGCCTCGACCTGACGCTGCTCGACGTCCCGGTGTGGGAGCTCGTGCAGGACGTCATCACCCTGCGCGGACTCGCCCACGAGCTGCCCGCCGAATCGCAGCGGCGGCACGAGATCCTCCGGGCGCTCGAGGACGCGCTGGACGCCGTCGACCCCGACGACGTGTCCGGCACCGCGCAGGCGGGGCGCGAGGCCCTCGCCCCCGCGCTCGCGCGACCGGCGTCCGCCAGCGCCCACCGGATCCTGGCCACCGGCCATGCCCACATCGACTCGGCGTGGCTGTGGCCGCTGCGCGAGACGGTGCGCAAGTGCGCGCGCACCTTCACGAACGTGATGACGCTCATGGACGAGCATCCGGATCTCGTGTTCGCGTGCTCGTCGGCGCAGCAGTACCTGTGGATGAAGGAGCACCACCCGCGCGTGTTCGCGCGCATCCGGCAGAAGGTCGCCGAGGGGCGCTTCGTCCCGGTGGGCGGCATGTGGGTGGAGTCGGACACGAACATGCCCGGGTCCGAGGCGATGGCGCGGCAGTTCGTCGCGGGCAAGCGCTTCTTCCTCGAGGAGTTCGGCGTGGAGTGCGAGGAGACGTGGCTCCCCGACTCCTTCGGCTACTCCGCCGGACTCCCCCAGATCGCCCTGGCCGCGGGGAACCGCTGGTTCCTCACGCAGAAGATCTCGTGGAACCAGACGAACCGGATGCCGCACCACACGTTCCGATGGGAGGGCATCGACGGCTCGCGGGTGTTCACGCACTTCCCGCCGGCCGACACGTACAACTCCGACCTCTCGGCCGCCGACCTCGCGCGCGCCGAGCGGCAGTTCGCCGAGAAGGGGCGTGCGACGCGCTCGCTCGTGCCGTTCGGCTGGGGCGACGGCGGCGGCGGCCCGACGCGCGAGATGATCGCGCAGGCGCACCGCACCGCGGACCTGGAAGGCTCGCCGACGGTCGAGATCGGCTCCCCGCGGCAGTTCTTCGCCGCGGCCGAAGCCGAGTACCCCGACGCCCCGGTGTGGTCGGGCGAGATGTACCTGGAGCTGCACCGCGGCGTCCTCACCTCGCAGGCGCGCACCAAGCGGGGCAACCGCCGCAACGAGGGCCTGCTGCGCGAGGCGGAGCTGTGGTCGACGACCGCCGCCGTGCGCACCGGGTCGTCCTACCCGCGCGCGGAGCTCGAAGACGCGTGGCACACGGTGCTGCTCCTGCAGTTCCACGACATCCTCCCCGGATCCTCGATCGCGTGGGTGCACCGCGAGGCGGAGCGCCGGCACGACGAGGTCACCGCGACGCTGCAGCGAATCATCGACCGCGCGCTCGAAGCGCTCGCGGGCGAAGGGGACGCGGCGATCTCGGTGAACGCCAGCCCCTTCGCCCGGGACGGCGTCCCCGCCCTCGGCGGCGGCACGGCGGTCGCCGCAGCGGCGCCGGTGTCGGTGAGCACGCCGACCGCCGGCGAACCCGCGGGCGACGTCCTCGACAACGGCCTCGTGCGCGTCGTGGTGGACCAGGGCGGCCGGATCGCGTCGCTGCGCAGCCACGCCGACGGCCGGGAGGCCATCCCCGCCGGATCCCCCGCCGCGGCCCTCCGCCTCCACCGCGACCTCCCGAACCTGTGGGACGCATGGGATCTCGACGCGCACTACCTGCGCACGGTCACCGAGCTCGACGAGGCGGACGAGCGCTCGATCGAGCACGGCGACGACGGCAGCGCGACGGTGGTGACCGTCCGCCGCCTCGGCGTCGACCGCGACGAGCCCACCGTCATCGAGCAGCGGGTCACGCTGCGGCCGGGCGCCGATGCGGTGGACGTGACGTTCGACATCGACTGGCACGAGCGGGAGAAGATCCTCAAGCTCGCCGTCCCGCTCGACGTGCACGCCGACCGCATCGCCGCCGAGACCCAGTTCGGGCACCTGTTCCGCGCCACCCACGTCAACACGAGCTGGGATGCCGCACGATTCGAGGCCTGCCAGCACCGGTTCGCGTTCCTCGGCGAGCCCGGGTACGGCGTCGCGATCGCCAACGACGCGACGTACGGCTACGACGTCGGCCGCGCGACCCGCGCCGACGGCGGCACCACGACGACCGTGCGCTTCAGCCTGCTGCGCGCGCCGCTGTTCCCCGATCCGGACGCCGACCAGGGACACCACCGCCTCGGGTTCCGGCTGCGGCCCGGCTCGACGATCGCCGACGCCGTGCGGCTCGGATACCAGCTGCAGAGCCCGTCGCGCGCGCTGACCGGGGCGGGCGACATCCGCCCCCTCGTCTCGTCGAGCAACCCGGCGGTCGTCGTCGAGACCGTGAAGCCCGCCGAGGACGGCAGCGGCGACGTCGTCGTACGGCTGTAC
>NZ_MKSL01000005.1:0-4163 GCF_001897265.1 Microbacterium sp. 71-23 | reverse complement strand
GTCCTGGTGTTCCTCCCGGGCGAGGCGGAGATCCGCGACGCGATGGATGCCGTTCGCGGCATGTACGCGAAGGATGCGGCACCCACCGAGGTGCTCCCGCTCTACGGACGGCTCTCGGCCGCCGAACAGCACCGGGTCTTCGAACGCTCCACGGTGGCCGGCGTCCGGCGACGCGTGATCCTTGCGACGAACGTCGCGGAGACGAGCCTCACGGTCCCCGGCATCCGCTACGTCGTCGACACCGGCACGGCCCGCATCTCGCGCTACAACAGCCGCAGCAAGATCCAGCGGCTGCCGATCGAGCCCATCTCTCAGGCGTCGGCGCAGCAGCGGTCGGGACGCGCCGGGCGCACGGCGCCGGGCATCGCGATCCGCCTCTACGCGGAGGACGACTTCGACCGTCGCGACGCCTTCACCGAACCGGAGATCCTGCGCACGAGTCTCGCCTCGGTGGTGCTGCAGATGCTGTCGCTCGGGTTCGGCGACGTCGCGGCGTTCCCGTTCCTCACCCCGCCCGACTCCCGGGGCGTGAAGGACGCCTTCGATCTGCTCGTCGAGCTGGGCGCGGTGCGCCTCCCCCACCGTGACACCCGCGGCGGCCGGAGCGGCGACGGCCCGACCCTCACGGAGCTGGGTCGCGAGATCGCCCGGCTCCCGATCGATCCCCGCTTCGCACGCATGCTGCTCGAGGCGCGTCGGACGGGGGTCCTGCGCGAAGTGCTCGCGATCGTGGCGGGCATGTCGATCCAGGACGTCCGCGAGCGGCCCGAGGAGCGCCGCGAGGAGGCCGACCGGCTGCACGCGCGATTCACCGACCCGTCGAGCGACTTCCTGAGTCTCCTCAACCTCTGGAACCACCTGCAGGAGCAGCAGCGGGAGCTTGGATCCAGCGCGTTCCGCCGCACCTGTCGCGCGGAGCACCTGAACTACGTGCGCGTCAGGGAATGGTTCGACGTGCACCGCCAGCTCGTGTCGCTCCTCGGCCGGGCGAAGGCGGAGCGCGGGAGCGGCGGCGAGGCGGCGGACCCGGATGCCGTGCACCGAGCCATCCTCTCGGGTCTCCTCTCCCACCTCGGCGTCCTGGACGAACGCGCCGGATCGCGCTCCGCCGGCCGCGGCACGGGCGGCCGCGGGGCGGAGTCCCGGCGCCCGGCGTCCGAATACCTGGGTGCGCGGGGGACGCGGTTCTCGATCTTCCCCGGCTCCGGCCTGCGCAAGAAGCGGCCGCAGGCGGTGATGGCGGCCGAGCTCGTGGAGACGTCCCGGCTGTTCGCCCGCACCGTCGCTGCGATCGACCCGGCGTGGGCGGAGCCGCTCGCCGGCGACCTCGCCAAGCGGCAGCTCAGCGACCCGCACTGGTCGAAGGATGCCGGGGCCGCCGTCGCGGCCGAGAAGGTGACGCTGTTCGGCGTCGAGATCGTCCCGCGGCGGCGCGTGCAGCTCGCCCGGTTCGACCGCCCGCTGGCGCGCGAGCTGTTCCTGCGTCACGCGCTCGTCGCGGGCGAGTGGGACCCCTCGTCGCTCGACAAGCGCCTCACCGCGTTCGACCGCCGCAACCTGGAGCTGCGCCGGCGGCTGGAGAAGGTCGAGGAACGCGAGCGTCGGCGCGACATCCTCGCCGGCGACGAGGCCGTCTTCGCGTTCTACGACGCGCGCGTGCCCCGCGACGTGTTCGACGTGCGCTCGTTCGAGACCTGGTGGCGGGACGCCTCCACGCGCACGCCGCGGCTCCTCGATCTGACGGAGGGCGACCTCGTCGACGATGCGTCCCGCGCCGACGAGCGCGACTTCCCGACCCGGTGGCGGCAGGGCGATCAGGTCCTGTCGCTCTCCTACCGCTTCGAACCGGGCGCTCCGGACGACGGCGTCACGGTCGTCGTCCCGCTCATCCTGCTGCCGCAGCTGCGGCCGGACGGCTTCGACTGGCAGGTGCCCGGGATGCGCGACGAGCTCATCGCGGCGCTCATCCGCTCGCTGCCGAAGGCGATCCGCCGCCATGTGGTGCCGGCGGCCGACTGGGCGGCGCGGCTCTCCGACGACCTCGAGGGGTTCGGGCCGGAGAGCTTCGAGGGACTCCCGGCCTCGAGCCTCGCTCAGGCGCTCGCCGCCCGCATCCAGCGCGTGGCCAACCAGCCGGTCCGTCCGGAGGACTTCGACGAGGACCGCGTCCCGGGCCACCTGCGCGTGTCCTTCCGCGCCGTCGACGAACGCGGGCGCACCGTGGGAACCGGCCGCGAGCTCGCGCCGCTCCAGCAACGGCTGGCCGACAGGGCGCGCTCCTCCGTGAGCCGCTCCCTCGGCGGGGCGGCGCCCGGCACGGCATCCGCTGCGGCATCCTCGCCGGACCGCCGCGGACCGCGGCCGCCGCAGGCGGGTGCGGACGAGGGCACCGGCTTCGCCGCCCGTGCCGGCCTCACGACGTGGGACGTCGGCGACCTGCCGGACGTCGTCGACACGAAGGTCGCCGGAGGCGTCGTGCGCGGCTACCCCGCCCTCGTCGACGACGGCGACACGGTGTCGCTGCGGATCGAGTCGACGCCGGATGCCGCCGCCGCCCGCACGCGCGAGGGGGTGCGGCGGCTCGTGCTGCTGTCCTCCCCGAGCCCGGCCGCGTACGTCCTCGACCACCTCACCGCCGCCGAGAAGCTCGCCCTGGCCGCCTCCCCCTACCCGTCGGCGCGCGCCCTGGTGGAGGACTGCCGGGTCGCGGTGGCGGATGCCGTCATCGCCCGCGTGCGTCCCGACGGCGTCATCCGGACCGCGGTCGACTTCGCCGCCGTCCGCGAAGAGTTCGCCGGGCGGGTCGTCGACGAGCTCTTCGCGGCGGTCTCGCTGACCGCCCGCATCCTGACCCTCGCGCGGGACGTCGAGCGCGCGGTCCGCGCGCACAACGCGCTCACACTCCTCGGCGCCCTGAACGACGTCAAGGCCCAGGTCGCAGCCCTGGTCTTCCCCGGCTTCGTCGCCCGCACCGGCATCGCGCGTCTCGTGCACCTGCCGCGATACCTGCAAGGCGCTGTGCTGCGGCTGCAGGGCCTCGCGGACAACCCCGGACGCGACAGGCAGCGCATGAGCGAATTCGAGCGCGGCGCCGCGATCTACGCCGAGGCCGGCGGCGTCCTCCCGCCTCCGGCGGATGCGCCCGCGGCGCTCGTGCACGCGCGCTGGCTGCTCGAGGAGTACCGCATCAGTCTCTTCGCGCAGACGCTCGGCACGGCCGAGCCGGTGTCGCTGCAGCGCATCCAGCGCGCGGTGAAGGAATAGCGGACCCGAGCAGAGAGGTTTCCCCCGGCATGACCCAGGTGATCCAGTACACGGAGTTCGGCGGACCCGAGGTCCTCACGCCCGCGGAGGCCGCAGCGAGCGCGCCCGGCCCCGGCGAGGTCGCGGTCCGCGTCGAGGCGGTCGGCGTCAATCCGATCGACGCCAAGCTGAGGGCCGGACTGCGCGCCTCGGACCCGATCGTCGAGCCCCGCCGTGTGGGCAGCGATGCCGCGGGCACCGTCACCGCGGTGGGGGCGGACGTCGAGGGCATCCGCCCGGGCGACGCCGTCGTCGTCTTCGGTGCCCAGGGTGCGTATGCGGACGAGCTGGTCGTCCCCGCCCGCCACGTCGAGCCGCGCACGCCGCGGGTCACCGCCGCGGAGGGCGCCGCGCTCGGCGTGCCCGCGGGCACCGCCTACCAGGCGCTCCGCTCGCTCGACGTCCGCGCGGGCGACACCCTCCTCATCCACGGCGGATCCGGCGCGGTCGGCCAGGCCGCGATCCAGTTCGCCGCGCTCTGGGGCGCCACGGTGGTCGCGACCGCGTCGCCGCGCCGCCACGAGCGGCTCCGTGAGCTGGGCGCGATCCCCGTCGCCTACGGAGACGGACTCGCGCAGCGCGTGCGGGAGGCCGCACCGCAGGGCGTGACGGTCATCCTCGATGCTGCCGGCACCGACGAGGCGCTCGATGTGTCGCTGGACCTCCTCGCCGACCGCTCACGGATCGCGACGATCGTGCGCGGGAGCGACGCGGACCGGCTCGGCATCCGGGGGTTCGCCGGCGGATCGCCGCACCCGCTCACGTCGCAGCAGCTGACGTGGCGGCGCGAGGCCCTGCCGGTCACGCTCGCGCTGATGGCCGCGGGTCGCTTCTCCGTCGAGCTGGGTCCGTCGTTCCCG
>NZ_MKSL01000004.1:0-2971 GCF_001897265.1 Microbacterium sp. 71-23 | reverse complement strand
TGGAGCGAGAGAACCTGGACTGGGAGCAGTGGACCAAGCGGCTGCAGTGGTACTACGACTACCTCGAGTTCCTGTTCAGTCCCGACCTGTTCGTCGTCGGCGGCGGGGTGTCGAAGCACTCGGACGAATTCCTTCCGCTGCTCTCGCTGAAGACACCCATCGTGCCGGCGGTGCATCGCAACAACGCCGGCATCATCGGAGCGGCGGCACTCGCAGCCGACTGAGCGAGAGGGCGAATGGGCCGGCCTGTACGCCGGGTTCTGTCCGGGGGCCGGAGCCCCGTGGACGGTCATCTCTCTCGGCGACACGTTGCCGTGCCGCTCCAGCGGCCTACCCGGGGACTCGGCGGGCCGCGTCGTCATCCCCTGTCTGGCCTTGCTCCGGGCGAGGTTTGCCGTGCGGATCGCGTCACCGCGATCCCGGTGGTCTCTTACACCGCCCTTTCACCCTTACCGGGGCGGACCCCGGCGGTCTTCTCTCTGTGGCACTGTCTCGCGGATCACTCCGGGTGGGGGTTACCCACCGCCCTGCCCTGTGGAGCCCGGACGTTCCTCGGCGCAACGCGGCGAACCGCGCGCGACGCGACCGTCCAGCCGACCCATTCGCGTCAGCAGTCTAGGCGTCCGACGGTGGCCGCGACACACCGGTCGACGCGATGTCGCGCGACAGACCGCGAGGCACTATAGTGAACTGACTGGCCCGACTGGGGACGGCCAGCTTCGACCCGCCTGGGAACGAGTCGATACTTCACGGCCTACTGGGGAGGCTAGAGATGTTCCGCAAACTCGCTGCTGCGGTGGCTGTCGCCGCTGCACTGACGATCGCTCTGCCGACTGCTGCACTCGCAGCGGACGACAACTACACGCCGAGCACGCCTACGGCACCGACGCTCGCAGGCTCGAGCGCCGCCGGCGCGTGCGAGGGCAACGTGCCGTGGATCACCTACAAGGTGACCATGACCGATCCGGACAACCAGGCCACGAGCCACACGGCTTACCTGGTCCTGTCGGACGGCACGAACACCACGTCGATCCTGCTCGGCGACCTCGTGGACAACCAGCTCTCGGGCAAGGTGCTGTGGCCGGGTGCGTCCGTCGGAGCCGACGGCAAGGGCACCAGCTGGCCGGGCTGGGAGCAGAAGGACGGCCAGTGGGTTCAGACCGGGGGCAACTTCGGCTGGACGCGTGGTGCCATCACCGCTGAGATCAAGGTGAACCCGGACCTCACGGTTCCGCTCTCCTACCCGGCAGCGACCTCCGCCTGCGCGACGGCCATCGAGGGCCAGCCCGCGGCCGACCCGTCGGGCACGCTGCCCGTGACCGGGCTTGGTGTCGCGGTCCTGCCGATCGGCCTGGCCGGCGGCGCGATCGTTGTCCTCGGCGCGGCGCTCCTGCTGACGCGTCGACTCCGTCGACACTGACCGTATGACGAACCGAACGGAGGCGTCGCGCCCGCGGCGCCTCCGAACGGTGCTCTTCGTCGGCCTGGGCATCGTCGCGATCGTCGTGATCGCCGCGGCCTGGGTGGGCGTACGGGCGCTCTTGGCCAAGGGTGAGCTGGACGCCATCGTCCCGCTCGTCGACGACGTCAAGTCGGCTGCGAGCGACCGCGATCTGAATCGCATCGACACTCTCGCGAGTGAGCTGGCCGACCACGCCGAGCGTGCGACCGCCCTCACGTCGGACCCCGTATGGCGGACGGCGGAGGCGGTGCCCTGGCTGGGTCCCAATCTCGCGGCGGTCCGGATCGCGTCTTCGCAGCTCGACCAGATGAGCCGGAAGGTCGTCCAGCCGCTCGTCAAGGTCGCGCAGCAGGAGCAGAAGACCTCGTCCGGTGGGTCCCTGGACATCGCCGGCATCTCTGCGGCCGTCAAACCGCTCGCCGTCGCGGCGTCCACGACGCATCGGGCTGCCCGGGATCTGGCGGCGATCGACACGGACGCCTTGATCGCGCCGCTGGCCTCCGGCATCCATCGGCTGTCCACAGTCGTGGACAGCGCGGATGCCACACTCGGCTCGCTCTCGAAGGTCGCCACGGTGGTCCCGGGGCTGGTCGGGGCTGACGGCCCTCGCACGCTGCTCCTCGTGATCCAGAACAACGCCGAGCTGCGGACCGGGGGCGGCATCACCGGTACCTTCATCCAGGTCCGGGTGGCTGACGGCCGACTCGCGCTGACCGGGATCGCGGATTCCAGCCAGTTCCGGCGTCGGGACGCATCGATCATCCCTGTGCCCGCGTCGCTCACGTCTCTCTACGGCGATGTTGCAGGGCGCTTCGTCCAGGACGCCTCCATCCCTGCCGACTTCGAGCTCACCGGACGACTCGTCTCGGCGTGGTGGGCCTCGCGCGCGGGGACCGCTCCGGACGCCGTGGTGTCGATCGATCCGTTCGTACTCAAGTCGCTCCTCTCGGTCACCGGACCGGTCGTCCTCCCGGACGGCAGCACGCTGACCGCGAGCAACCTCGTCAAGCGCCTGCTCGTCGACCCCTACATGACCATGACGACCGAGCAGCAGACCGCCTTCTTCGCCGAGGCGACGTCGGCGATGTTCGCCCGCCTCTTCGGAAAGGGCCTCGACCCGTTGGCATGGGTGCAGGGCCTCCAGGATCCGGTCCGCGAAGGGCGGATCTCTGTGTGGAGCGCGGACGTGTCCGAGCAGAAGCGGCTCACCGCCACGGTCCTCGGCGGTCCCGCAGTGCGCCAGACGCTCTCGGGGAAGGACGCGTATGCGGTCTACCTCAACGACCGCGACGGCGGCAAGATGGGGACGTTCCTGAAGACGTCGATCACCGCGGGCACGGCGCAATGCCGGCAAGACGGGGTGAGGACGGTCGGCATCGACGTGTCCCTCACCAGCACCGCTCCCGCGAACGCGGCGTCCCTGCCGGTCAGTATGACCGGCGGAGGCCTGTACGGCGCGAAGGCGGGTGACATCGGGCTCATCGTCTCGGTGTCCGCTCCGAAGAAGGC
>NZ_MKSL01000003.1:0-2941 GCF_001897265.1 Microbacterium sp. 71-23 | reverse complement strand
GCGCACGGGGGCGCTGGAGGGGGTCCTGCTCGACGCGATCGCTGCGGCGTCCGACCGGGCACCGGCTGCGGTGCGCCGGGCGGCGATGCTCTCGGGCGACCTCGGCGACACCGCCGCGATCGCGCTGACGAGGTCGACCGACGAGCTGGACGCGGTGGGGCTCGTCGTGGGTCGTCCCGTGCTGCCGATGCTCGCCTCGACGGCGGCATCGGTCGCCGACGCCCTGGAGATCGCGGGTGAGGCATCGGTCGAGTACAAGCTCGACGGCGCCCGCATCCAGGTGCACCGCCGGGGCGACGATGTCCGGATCTTCACCCGCACGCTGGCCGACATCACGCATCGTGTGCCCGAGATCGTCGATGCCGCCCGCGGTCTCGACGCGACCGACGTCATCCTCGACGGCGAGACGCTGTCGCTCGACGAGGACGGTGCGCCGCGTCCCTTCCAGGAGACGATGTCCCGCTTCGGGGCCGATGCGCCGAGCGACGTGCTGCTGCGTCCGTGGTTCTTCGACATCCTGCACGTCGACGGGCGCGATCTCATCGACGAGCCGCTGCGCGTCAGGGTCGCCGAGCTCGCGCGGGTGGCCGGGCCGCTCCGCATGCCCGGCATCGTCACGGCCGACCCGGTGGAGGCCGAGCGACTGTCCCGCGATGCCCTCGCCGCGGGTCACGAGGGCGTCGTGGTCAAGGGTCTCGATGCGCCGTACGCGGCCGGCCGGCGCGGCAAGAGCTGGATCAAGGTGAAGCCCGTGCTGACCTACGACCTCGTCGTGCTCGCATGCGAGTGGGGGTCGGGGCGGAGGCAGGGCTGGCTGTCGAACCTGCATCTCGGTGCACGCGACCCCGACGGCGAGTTCGGTCCGGCCGGCGGGTTCGTGATGGTCGGCAAGACCTTCAAGGGCCTCACCGACGAGCTGCTGCGCTGGCAGACGGCGCACTTCCCCGAGATCGAGACGCGACGGACCGCCTCGACGGTGTTCGTCGAGCCCGTGACGGTCGTCGAGATCGCCGTGGACGGCGTGCAGCGGTCCTCGCGCTATCCGGGCGGCGTCGCGCTGCGGTTCGCCCGGGTGAAGGCCTATCGACCCGACAAGACGGCCGCCGAGGCGGACACCATCCAGACGCTGCGCGCGCTGCTGCGCGCTTGACCCGTTCCGCGGCGCACCGGGCTGCCGCTATTCGGGATCGGGCTCGCTGCCGGTCGCGACCGACTCGGGGATCTCGCCCGGTCGGAACCGGGGGAGCCGGCTCGCGGGCACGATGGCGAGGGCGCTCACGCCCGCGAGGATCAGCAGGCCCAGCCGGAGGGCGCGCAGACGGGCCTCCTCGTTCACGGCCACGGCCGCGGTCACCTGGGCGTCGGTCGCGTCCGTCTCAGCGAGCACCTCGGTGAGCCGTTCGTTGCTCACGAAGTTGACGCTCCCGAGGTCCACCTGGGACACCAGACTCGGCGGGAGCTCGGTGTGGTCGGCGAGCGCGGTCGACACATTGGCGGCCAGGATGCCGACCAACAGGGCGCCGGCGACGGCGGTCCCGACCGCGGATGCCAGGTTCTGCGTCGTCCCGCGCACCGATCCGACGTCGCCGGCCAGGTGCTTGGGGGAGGCGGTGACGAGCACGTTGAACACGAGGGTCACGAGGGCCCCCTGGCCGACGCCGAAGACGAACAGGCCGAGGATCGTCGGCAGCGTCTCCCAGTTGTTGTCGACCACGATCGACAGCCATACCTGCGCGACCGTGGTGAGGATGAACCCGAACACGCCGATCGTGCGCGGGCTGAAGCGGCGGTAGAAGCGCACGACGAGCATCGCGGCGAAGAAGACCGTGAGGTTGAACGGCAGCATCGCCAGAGACGTGTCGAACGGGGTGCGGCCCTGCACGATCTGGATGTACAGCGGGACGGTGAAATTCAACCCCGCCTCCAGTGCGACCACGATGAACATCGCGTAGACCGCGGCGCGCTCGCGGGACGACCCGAAGACGGAAAGGCTCACCAGCGGCACCTGCCCGCGCCGCGTGCGACGACGCGTCCACAGGAAGAACAGCTGGACGAGCACGACACCGATCAGGATGAGCACCGGCGCGGGCGAGAGCCCGAGGATGTCGAACGGCGCGCCGGGTCCGGCCTGGAGCAGCCCCCACCGGTTGAGGTTGTTCACCCCGAAGGTCAGGGAGACGATGCCGAGGCCGATGATGATCGCCGCGACCACGTCGATCTTCACCGCCGGGTTGCCCGGCGCGCTGCGGACGCGGAAGCTGAGCAGGAAGACGGCGACCGCGAGCACGAGGACCACCACGAACACCTGGCGCCATCCGACGAGGGTGGCGAGCGTCCCCCCGATGAGGAACGCGCTCACGCCGGCGAGGGCGCGCGCGGATCCGAGGGACCCGATCGCGGTCTCCTGCTGCCGTCCGTGGTAGTTCTCCGCGATCAGCGCGACGAGCGACGGGACGATGATCGCAGCGGAGGCGCCGGCCAGGGCCTGTGCCACGATGACCCACCCGACCGAGGGGGCCAGGATCATCGTCAGGGCGGAGACGGCGAACAGCGCCACGACGATCCGGAACATCAGGATCCAGCCGACCCGCTGGCCGATCTTCGCGCCCACCATGACGAGCGCAGCCACGACCAGCCCGTAGGTGACGATCGCGGTCGAGACATCGGTCGGCGGGACGCCGAAGTCGTGCACCATGCCGCCGAGCGACACCGGCAGCGCGGACACGTTGTACGACATCAGGATCTGCGCGAGGAAGAGCCCGATCATCGGGACCCACGAGGCGCGGGCGGTCGCCGGCGCGGAGGTGTCGGTCATGGCTGGTCCTTCCGGAGGTAGTGCGAATCGGACGCGAAGATGTTGAGCCCCAGCGCACGGGAGAGATAGGCCGTCGCGACCTGGCCGCGGACGCTGTTGCCGGCGGCATCCAGCCGCGGCGCGTAC
>NZ_MKSL01000002.1:0-3090 GCF_001897265.1 Microbacterium sp. 71-23 | reverse complement strand
GAGTCGTTTCGTCTAGCGAACGTCATCGAGCTGGAACGTTCGGTTTCTTCGAACATTCCCGCTCGATGGGATTTCCGCTCTCCGGCGGGAACAGGAGCGGCGTCCATTCGGTTGCATGGATCGGGCCGACGGTGTCCCGCACCCGCACACCTGAGGAGCCGAAATGTCCCCGATTCTCGACCGCACCGCTGTCACCGACGCGCCAATCCTCGACGTCCTCGCCGAACGCTGGAGCACCCGCATCTTCGATGCCGAGGCGATCCTCGACGAGGCCGCGCTCGCGAGCGCCCTCGAGGCGGCCCGCTGGGCACCGTCCGCGTCGAACACCCAGCCGACGCGCTTCATCGTCGCGCGGCGCGGGACCGACGCGCACGCCGCCGTCTTCGGCGCCTTGATGGGCTTCAACCAGGCGTGGGCGGGCGACGCGTCGGCGCTCGTCGTCGTCCTCGCCGAGACCGAGACCGCGGACGGCACCGCGCAGCCGTGGGCGCTGTACGACGCCGGTCAGGCCGCCGCGCACTTCACCGTCCAGGCTCACGCCGACGGACTGTTCACGCACCAGATGGGCGGGTTCCTGCCCGACGCCGTCCGCGACGCCTTCGAGATCGACGCGCGTCTCCGGCCCCTCACCGTGATCGCGGTGGGCACGCTCGGCGACCCCGAGCGGGCACCCGAGGCGCTGCGCGAGCGCGAGAACCTTCCGCGCACCCGTCGCCCCGTCGCGGAGACCGTCATCGTCGACGACTGAGTGCTGCTGGCGGGCCCGGCCCGGCGATCGCGCGCGGGCGAGCGAGCGAGCGAGCGCGGCCGAAACGGTACCGGCTCGGTCGCCGACCGGGGTGCGCGTCGGAAAAGCAGGCCGAACCGGCCTCGGCCGACGGTCCCGAGTCATCCCGAGTCGATTCAGCCTGCTTTTCCGACGGACGCGCCGTCCGACTCAGTCGTCGAGCAGCTCGGCCTCGATCACGTCGTCGTCCGCGCCGGCCTCGGCCTCGGGCGCCGCGGCCGGGCCGTCGCTGGTCAGCACGAGCGACGAGCCGTCGGCCGCGACGTCCACCCGCACGACGTCGCCGTCGTGAACGTGGCCCCCGAGGATCGCCATCGCGAGGCGGTCCTGGATCTCGGACTGCATCAGCCGCCGCAGCGGCCGCGCGCCGAAGATGGGGTCGTACCCGCGTTCGGCGAGCCACGCCCGCGCATCGGGGGTGACCGCCAGCGACAGCCGCCGCTCGTGCAGACGGCGCTGCAGCTGGTCGACGGCGAGCTCGACGATCTGGGCCAGGTCGTCCTGGCTCAGCGCCTGGAACATCACGATGTCGTCGAGGCGGTTGATGAACTCCGGCTTGAACGCCTGCCGCACCAGCGCCATGACCTGCTCGCGCTTCTGCTCGAGCGACAGGGTCGGGTCGATCAGGATGGGCGAGCCGAGGTTCGACGTCAGGACCAGGATGACGTTGGTGAAGTCGACGGTGCGACCCTGACCGTCGGTCAGCCGGCCGTCGTCGAGCACCTGCAGCAGCACGTCGAAGACCTCGGGGTGCGCCTTCTCGATCTCGTCGAGCAGCACGACGCTGTAGGGGCGGCGCCGCACGGCCTCGGTGAGCTGCCCGCCCTGCTCGTACCCGATGTATCCGGGAGGGGCGCCGACGAGCCGCGAGACGGTGTGCTTCTCGCCGTACTCCGACATGTCGATGCGCACCATGGCGTGCTCGTCGTCGAAGAGGAACTCCGCGAGGGCCTTGGCGAGCTCCGTCTTCCCGACGCCGGTGGGGCCGAGGAACAGGAACGAGCCCGTGGGGCGACCCGGGTCGCTGATGCCCGCGCGGGAGCGGCGCACCGCATCCGACACGGCCTTGACCGCCTCCTTCTGACCGATCAGGCGCTTGCCGAGCTCGGACTCGAGGTGCAGCAGCTTCTCGGTCTCGCCCTGCAGGAGGCGGCCGACGGGGATGCCGGTCCATGCCGCGATGACGGAGGCGATGTCCTCGTCGGTGACCTGGTCGCCGACCATCCGATCCTCGGAGTTCTCGGCGCGCTCGGCCTCCACGAGCTGGCTCTCCAGCTTCGGGATCTCCGCGTACAGCAGCCGCGACGCCTTCTCGAGGTTGCCCTCGCGCTGGGCGCGCTCGGCCTCGATGCGGGCGGCGTCGAGCTTGGTCTTCAGGTCGCCGACACGGTTCAGGGTGGCGCGCTCCTGCTCCCACCGGGCCTGGAGGTCGCGCAGGCGCTCCTCTTCGCCGTGCAGGTCGGCGCGCAGCGCCTCGAGCCGCTCCTTGGATGCGGCATCCTTCTCCTTCTTCAGCGCGAGCTCTTCCAGCTTGAGCCGGTCGACGTGGCGGCGGAGCTCATCGATCTCGAGGGGTGCGGAGTCGATCTCCATCCGCAGCCGCGAGGCGGCCTCGTCGATGAGATCGATGGCCTTGTCTGGCAGCTGCCGGCTGGGGATGTATCGGTTCGACAGCGCTGCCGCGGCCACGAGCGCGCCGTCGGCGATGGCGACCTTGTGGTGCGCCTCGTAGCGCTCCTTGAGTCCGCGCAGGATCGCGACGGTGTCCTCGACCGAGGGCTCGCCGACGTAGACCTGCTGGAAGCGGCGCTCGAGCGCAGCATCCTTCTCGATGAATTCGCGGTACTCGTTGAGCGTGGTCGCACCGATGAGACGGAGCTCGCCGCGCGCGAGCATCGGCTTGAGCATGTTGGATGCCGCGACCGATCCCTCGCCGCCGCCGGCGCCCATGAGGACGTGCAGCTCGTCGATGAAGGTGATGATGCGGCCGTCTGACTCGGTGATCTCCTTGAGGACGCTCTTGAGGCGCTCCTCGAACTGGCCGCGGTACATCGCGCCGGCGACCAGGGCGGAGATGTCGAGGGTGACGAGCTCCTTGTCCTTGAGCGACTCGGCGACGTCCCCCGCGACGATGCGCTGAGCCAGTCCCTCGACGACGGCGGTCTTGCCCACGCCGGGCTCGCCGATCAGGACGGGGTTGTTCTTCGTGCGCCGGGTCAGCACCTGGCTGACGCGGCGGATCTCGCTGTCGCGACCGATGACGGGGTCGAGCTTGCCCTGTCGTGCGCGGTCGGTGAGGTTGA
>NZ_MKSL01000001.1:0-3131 GCF_001897265.1 Microbacterium sp. 71-23 | reverse complement strand
GAGGTTCTCGTCCTCGAACTCGCGCTCCGTCCGGGGGTGGCGCCGCTGGGCGCGCCAGGCGGCGAGGACGGATGCCGCGTGACCGAGGCCCGCGCGATCACGCACGAGGCCGGCGTCCGCCCACATCAGCTCCTGCAGGGCATCACGCGAGAAGGCCGGGGCGTCGGCGACGCCGGCCGCCGGTGCGGCGTCGGTCGCGCGGGCGCTGGGTGCCGGGACGGCTGCCGGCCAGGCTCCCGCCGCCGCGTCCGCCGCGATCGCGTCTCCGGCGCGGGCGCCGAACACCGCCCCCTCGAGGAGCGAGTTCGAGGCGAGCCGGTTGGCGCCGTGCACCCCGGTGCGCGCGACCTCGCCCACCGCGTAGAGGCCGGCGAGGCTCGTGCGCCCGTGCAGGTCGGTGTCGACGCCGCCCATCAGGTAGTGCGCGGCGGGAGTCACCGGGACGGGATGCCGCGCCCAGTCGAGTCCGCGCGCCCGGACGGCGGCGTCGATGGTGGGGAAGCGCCGGGCGAGGAAGTCGCCGCCCAGGGCTGTGGCGTCGAGCTCCACGGGACGGCCGCCCTGTTCCTGCATGCGCGCGGCGATGGCGCGGGCGACGACGTCCCGTGGCGCCAGCTCGCCGTCCGGGTGGGCGTCGAACGCGAAGCGCCGTCCGTCCTCGTCGATGAGCGTCGCCCCCTCGCCGCGCACGGCCTCCGACACGAGGAACGCGTCACCGACGGCGAGCACGGTCGGATGGAACTGCACGAACTCCAGGTCGCTGACCGCGACGCCGGCCCGCAGCGCGGCGGCGATGCCGTCACCGGTCGCGACCTTGGGGTTGGTGGTGTGGGCGTAGAGCTGCCCGGCGCCGCCCGTCGCGAGGACGACCGCGTCCGCCGCCACCTCTTCGAGCATTCCCTCGACCGCGGGCGCGTCCGCGGAGGCGGGATGATCACCGACGAGGAGCCGCACGCCGCGCGCCCGCCCATCCCTGACCAGGAGGTCGACGAGGAACGCGTGCTCGATGACGCGGACGTCGCTCGCGCGGAGTCGGGCCACCAGGGCCTTCTCGATGGCCGTGCCCGTGGCGTCCCCGCCGGAGTGGAGGATGCGGGGGTAGGAGTGCGCGGCCTCGAGTCCCTTCACGAACGCGCCCTCGCCGTCGCGGTCGAAGGCCACGCCGAGGTCGACGAGCTCGCGGATCCGCGCGGGACCTTCCTCCGCGAGCACGCGCACGGCGGCGGGGTCGCTGAGGCCCGCCCCGGCGACGAGCGTGTCCGCGATGTGGTCCTCGACGCGGTCGTCCGCGAACATGACGCCCGCGATGCCGCCCTGCGCGAACCGCGTGTTCGCGTGATCGAGCACGTCCTTCGTGACGAGCGTGACGCGACACCCGTGCTGGACGGCGTGGAGGGCGACGGTCAGTCCGGCGATGCCACTCCCGACCACCACAACGCGCACGGCGGAGCTCATGAGGCGTTCTCCCACGCCGACGCGGGCGCTGCCGGAGGCTTGGCCGCGAGCATACGCTCCAGCGCGACGCGCGCGGGCTCGGCGACGTCCGCGGGCACCGTGATGCGATTGCGGACCTCTCCGTCGACCAGCCCCTCGAGCACCCACGCGAGGTAGCCGGGGTGGATGCGGTACATCGTCGAGCACGGGCAGACGACCGGGTCGAGGCAGAAGATCTCGTGCTCCGGATGCTCCGCCGCCAGGCGCTGGACGAGGTTGACCTCCGTGCCGATGGCGAAGGTGGTCGGCTCGGTCGCCGCCTCGATGGCCTTGCGGATGTAGTCGGTGGAGCCGGCCTCGTCCGCGGCATCCACCACCGCCATCGGGCACTCGGGGTGGACGATCACCCGCACGCCGGGGTGTTCCGCGCGCGCCTTCTCGATCTGGTCGACCGAGAAGCGACGGTGCACCGAGCAGAAGCCGTGCCACAGGATGACGCGGGCATCGCGGAGCTCGTCCTCGGACGATCCTCCGAGCGGCTTGCGCGGGTTCCACATCGGCATCTGCTCGAGGGGGACCCCCATTGCCTTGGCGGTGTTGCGGCCGAGGTGCTGGTCGGGGAAGAAGAGGACCCGACGGCCGCGCTCGAACGCCCACTCGAGCACCGTGCGCGCATTCGAGGACGTGCAGACGATCCCGCCGTGCCGTCCGACGAAGCCCTTGATCGCCGCAGAGGAGTTCATGTAGGTCACGGGGATGACCGGCACCCGACCGTCGGCGTCGGCCGCATCCATGTCGCCGTACACATCGGCGAGCTGCTCCCAGCACTCCTCCACCTGATCGATGTCGGCCATGTCGGCCATCGAGCAGCCGGCTGCAAGGTTGGGGAGGATGACCGCCTGGTCCGGTGTCGACAGCAGATCGGCGGTCTCCGCCATGAAGTGCACGCCGCAGAACACGATCGCCTCGGCGCCCGTGCGTGCCTGCGCCGCGTTGGCGAGCTGGAACGAGTCGCCGACGTAGTCCGCGTGGGCGATGACCTCCTCGCGCTGGTAGAAGTGGCCGAGCACGACGACGCGATCGCCGAGGGTGCGCTTCGCGGCGCGGATGCGATCGGCGAGCTCCTCCTCGGATGCCGCGCGGTACTCGAGCGGCAACTCGCCCTGACGGGGTGAGCCCGTCGGGATGACGTCGCCCATGGATGAGCCCGGTCCGTAGCCGGGGCGGATGTCGAAGTCCCACGGACCCGCGGCCAGGTCGGTGGTGCAGGTCGCGGCCGTCGACAGGCCGCTGACGATGGCCTGGATCTCGTGATCGACGGACGGGTCGACCGGCTCGGCGGGGCGGGGGCGGATCGCGACGTTGACAGCGCTCATGATCACTCGATTCCGTGGGGCAGGGGCCCGCGCTCGGCGAGCTCGACGTCTTGGTTGTTGCGGTAGAGGCGGGCGGGCCGGTGGCTGCCCGTGCGGAAGCGGTCGGTGGGGATGAGGCTCTGCGAGCCCTCCACCTGCCGCCGGAAGTTGGCGGGGTCCAGGCGGCGGCCGAGCACCGATTCGTACACCTCGCGCAGTTCGGCGAGGGTGAACTCCTCGGGGAGGAGCCCGTGCGCGATGCGCGAGTACCCGACCTTGTTGCGCAGGCGCCAGAGCGCGTACTCGACGATCTGGTTGTGGTCGAACGCGAGGGCGGGGAGG